>DASQZL010000021.1:0-7142 GCA_035638715.1 Balneolaceae bacterium | reverse complement strand
ACAGCAATATTTTTCACTGTACCGTCAATTTGTACAGACAGTTTTCCCGCCTCTAACTGCCTGGTGTTTTGCACGGTAATTTTGTTCCACTCTTCTGCGTCTTCCGCTTTTATTCTAATCGAAAATCCATTCCAGGATGATGGAATGGATGGATCCAAAGTGACCTTCTTTCCTTCAGTCACTTGCAGTCCCAGAATAGATTCCAAAATCACGCGATACATCCATCCTGCAGAGCCCGTGTACCAGGTCCATCCGCCCATTCCGATGAGCGGATATTCAGCATAGATATCGGCCACAACGGCATAGGGTTCAACCCGGTAACGATCAGCTTTTTCCTTTGGATAACTGTGATTCACGGGAGTGAGCATACGCATTAAATCAACAGCCCGATCGCTTGATCCGATCTCAGCGAATGCCCGCACAAGCCAGAGAGCTGCATGCGTATATTGGCCCCCATTTTCACGCACGCCCGGCAAATAGCCTTTGATATATCCCGGATTATGCGGTGTCTGATCGAATGGAGGAGCCAGGAGACGAATAATCCCATCGCGCTCAGAAATCAATTGGTTATAGGCTGCATTAAGCGCCTGCTTCGACTTTTCAGGGGGAGCTGCGCCTGAAATAACCGACCAGGACTGCGCAATAGAATCGATTTTACATTCATCACCTTTGGCCGATCCCAAAGGCGTTCCGTCATCATAAAATGCGCGCCGGTACCATTCCCCGTCCCAGCCTTCATTATTAAGATGATTCTTTAATTCATTTTGGTATGACTGATATTTTTTAAGTCTTTCTGTATCGCCATTTTGCTCACAGAGTGGCATAAAGTCTGTTAGTATTTTATAAAGGAAGAATCCCAGCCATACGCTCTCACCCTGTCCTTCTCTTCCGACGCGATTCATGCCGTCATTCCAGTCGCCGGCGCCCATCAGGGGCAAACCATGGTTTCCTGTGGTAAGTGAATGATCTATGGCTCGACAGCAGTGTTCATAAAGACTGGCTGTTTGATCTGAACGGTCCGGCTTCAAATAGGCTTCCTGTTCGTCTTCGTTAAGCAACCGGGCTGAAATGAAAGATACTTCTTCATTCAGTATGGAATCATCACCCGTTCGTTTTATGTATAGCGCTGTAACATAGGGAAGCCATAATAAATCATCTGTAATACGGGTGCGTGTGCCCCGGTCTGTCGGTGGATGCCACCAGTGCAAAACATCTCCTTCAGGGAATTGATGGGCGGCATGCAAAAGTATTTGATCCCGGGTCATTTCGCGGTCGAGGTAGAGGGCTGCTGAAACATCCTGAAGCTGATCTCTGAAACCAAAAGCTCCCCCCGACTGGTAAAAACCGGAGCGTGCCCAAATGCGGCAGGCGATATTCTGGTATTGCAGCCATCCATTCATCATAATATTTAATTCGGCAACAGGCGTGTGAACCTGAATTTTGCCGAGCTTATTTTTCCAGAATGTCTTGGTTTCAGTTAATGAGGATTCGAGCATTTCTTTATCCCGGTATTTTCTGATAAGATCACGAGCCTGATCTTCCGCAGCGGCTTCTCCAAGTAAAAAATAGATATCAAGAGAATCTCCGGACTCGATCTTAAAATCGGTTTGAAAGGCCGCGCAAGAGTCAAAACCAGCGCCAAAACGATTATTTAATTCTGCATTTGCAGATACAGCCTCCGGATTTGAAAGATCTTTATTTCGCCCGATAAAAGATTTCCGGTCTGACGTTACCCCGGTGTAATCCAATGGGTTTTCCGTAAATAGTGAGGCAAAAGCCATACGCCCGGCAAACTCATTGTTATAAAAATTACGGGCAAAAATGGTCTGAAGAGTAGAATCGTAATGTGTTATTACATGCCGCGAATTTTCCTCGCGATATACGCCGAGCACCCAGTCCAGGTACCTGAATGCGGAAATTTTTCGGGGCGTCAGCCCCGTGTTTGACAACTGCAGTTTCACTACTTTTACCGGATCATCGGGGTCGACCCATTTGGTGACGGTCTGAACGAGATCCATTACGTTGCTATGGTAACGGCTGTAACCAAAGCCGTGTCTTATTTCATAATGATTACTCCCCGGTACCGGAGCCGGAGTAGGCGTCCAAAATAAACCGGAATCTTGATCTCTTAAATAAATCACTTCCCCGGGCGGATCAATTACGGCATCATTTGACCATGGGGTTAGCCGGTTTTCGCGGCTGTTCTGGCTCCATGCATAATCTGACCCGCTTTCTGAAGTGATGCATCCAAAATCCGGGTTTGCCAAAACGTTAATCCAGGGCGCCGGTGGATACTCCAGCGTAGAGCTCCCATCTTTAGATTCCAAATGGATGACATATTCTTTGCCTTTCCTGGCAAACCCTCCATAGCCATTAAAAAACTGCAAGTCGGGTGTTTCAAAAGACAAATTATTTACTTTTGAAAGATCGACAGGTTGATACGGAACTTCCAGTTTTTCTGCCTGCAGGCTCCTTCTGTCTGACGAGCTCAGGTCGGGCAATTCGCCGTCAATAATCACACTGGCTACGGTTTTTAAAAGAATTAAGTCTTCCCGGGAGGTCTCGTCTGAGCGAATAACAAAAATACCGCCCTTTTGATTAAATTTTTGACGCTCCATTGAAGACTGGATATGGCTGTGAATAGCCTCCTGCAACTCGTCGATATACGAAACAGGATGATCATTAATCACAACCAGATCAACTTGTAATCCCTTGAGCCGCCAGAAGGCATGGGCTTTCAGCAATTGCTCCAGCGTTTCGAGATGATCAGTATCCCTCATATTGAAAAACACGATGGGCACATCACCCGATATACCAAACGACCACAAACCAGACTGGGTTCGCTGATTCTGCATGATCGTATCTTCCGAGGCCCGCAGTTGTTCACTTTGGTAGATGATGATGCCCGCCATCTTTTGAAAATAATGAGCCCGTCTTCCGCTTAGTCCAATATGATCCAGTTCAACCCTTCCATAAATTGAAGCAAGTTCAAAAACCCGGTCCGTGGCATACGGATTATCATAATTATCGGCCAGGCTAATGGCTTTTTCACGGCTATCGGCTTTACCCAGCGTAAAGGTTATGCTCTTTTTTTCACCGGGTTCCAATTCAATCGTTCGGCGCATGCTGAACACGGGATCCGGGACATTGCCTATCGAATCAGACAGTTCAGCGTTTTCGTCCATCGCCGCCGGATATTTCAAATCCCGCCCCCGGCCGACAAAATTTCCGCGATCAGTTTCAAACTGTACAGAATCGGTCATTTTTTCCATATCGTCACTGACCATCGAGTGGACGAGCCAGTGTGGCTGCTCGCCTTCCTCGCGCGGTCTCCGTTTAGCCAGCAAGGTGTGATGCTCCGTAATGTAATCCGTTTGCACGAATAAGTTTGAAAAAGCCCGGTGCGCTTTGTCGGTCTCGGCTTCATTCAATACGACTTCTGCATAGCTGGTCAGCTCCAGACGCCGCGTTTGCTGCGAATAATTCGTAAACGTTAATTTACGCAACTCAATATTATCTTCGGGTGATACACATACTTCCATAAATGATTCGATCCACTCATCGACCCGGGCCATTTGCATTTTCCCGGTGTGGAACCAGCTGTCATAACGATCTGCTTTGCGCCCAACGGGCTGATGGCCAACCGACCAGAACTCATTCGATTCCAGGTCCTTGATATAGAAGAAAAGGCCATAAGAGTCCTGCACCTGATCTGCACGCCAACGGGTTAACTGAAGATCCTCACAGGCCGAAAATCCACTCCCTGCATGATTGATCACGGTCATATAATTCCCGTTGGATAAAATATGAGTTCGTGCCGGCGTCTCTTCAAGCCTTGGCTGGTCCACATGTTCAACAAAAGTCTGTACCGTATCCTCTTCGGACGGTTCCATTTCCACATCGATGGGGCGGGGTTCTTTTATCGGTATGCCGCGCGGAATTTTCTCCTGCAATAACACTTCACACGCCTGAATAAGCGGATCTTTGTCAAATAGCCGTTGAACCATATTTCCCTTGAGCACATTAGCCAGGGCCAGTAAACTCATACCCTGGTGATGGGCCATATACATTCGAACGACCGTTTTTTCCTCCCTGTTTATTTCTTTCGATGAGGTATAATCAACAGCCTCATAGAAGCCATTAAGTCCAAAGGCTCCCTCCTTTTTTAAATTGCGGAGATTTTCGAGTGAATTTTTAGGGCTGATCATCAAGGCCAGCATGGTTGCATAGGGAGCTGCGACATAATCATCGGCCAGTCCACGCCGAAGGCCAAGGCCCGGCGCACCGAAAGCCCGGTACTGATAATGAAGCTCAAGATTCAACATTCCATACCCGCTCTCTGAAAATCCCCAGGGTCTGTGCTGGGATTCACCATAATCTTTTTGCCATTGAACTACATATTCGTATGTCTTGCTCAGCAGCGTTGACTCCGTATCCGGCATAAATAATACCGGCATCAGATACTCAAACATTGTTCCGCTCCATGATAACAGTATTTCATTATTTTCAATGCTGGTGAGACGTCTGCTGAGGTGGAACCAGTGCTTGGGTGGCACATCCCCTTTTGCAATAGCAATATAGGAGGCTAAACGAGCTTCAGTCGCCAATTGATCATAGGTACTGTTATCCAAGCTTGCATGGTCCAAATTATAGCCTATGCTAAACAAGTTATGATCTTTATTGTAAAGCATGGAAAAATTCATCTCCTTGACCATGGTATCGCACCATTCAGCTAACTCGCCGGCCCTCTGCAGCCAGTCAGCGAAAAGAGAGGTTTTACCAAGTTCTTTAATTTTCTTGCCAGCCAGCCCCTCCTCGCCGGGAACAATATTCATCTGATCCACCACCACCAGAATTTCGTCCCGCATGGCTTCAATCTGAATTCTGGGGCGTTCAAACCAATCCTCCAAAACTTCGTACTTAACATTCGACATTTTCTTCCGAATAGTTCTTAAATCAATCTCATTCAGCTTTTCAGCTGATGAATGCAACTCTTTTAAACCCATTAGCCATTCACGCAGGTCTTTGGGAGAGAAATCGGACAACTGTTCATCAAATTGATCCAACTGCTTCATAAGGCTATCCAGCGTCTCCCCATCCCCGGACCCGATGTTGAGTTTGGCTAAATCTTCTTTTACAAATGATTTTATGACATCGATGGTCTGTCCCAGGCCTGCCTTGAATTCCTTATTGGGCCATTCACTTTCTCCCAGCTGATTAAGTGCCTGTTTAACAACAATTAGCGAGGCTGCCATATTTCCTGAATCGACGGTAGATATATACCGCGGAGACAGCGGTTCACCCCGAACGGTACCATACCAGTTGAATAAATGCCCGTTGAATTTTTCGAGCAGTTTGATTGAACCGAGCATATTGCCGATCCGTTTTAAAAATTCTCCGGCAGGCAGATAACCAAAATCATACGCTACGATCGTAGCTACTAATCCGAGTCCTATATTAGTCGGGGAAGTTCGTTCAATGACCCCTACATAGGGTTCTTCCTGAAAATTATCGGGGGGCAGCCACGACTGCTTTTCATTCACATACATTTCAAAATAATGCCAGGTACGGCGCAAATAATTTTGCAGCTCTTGCTCATCCTCCGAATCGATGCCTTTGTCCCGTTCCTTCTTTATTTTACCCAATTTATAAGCGACAGCCGGAGCAACAAGCCATGAAATTAAAATGGGCGAAGCAATAGCCAGTACAATAGGATCAAAAAACCATACCAGAAAGCAACCGATAGCCGGCCAGGCTACGTTAATCCACATACGTCTCCAGTACTGCCAAAAAGTCAAGTCTGATTCTTTCTCAGCGACAGAAGCTGAAGTCCACTGTAAAAGATTTTCTTTTGAAACAAACATTCGCCACAGCGTTCTGCAGATTGCATCCAGCGCGACGTATGCCATATGAGGCATAAAAATAAATGTTGAAACCGTTTGAACCGTATTCATCCATCCATCGGAGTGAATTTTTCTCAGATACAGCTTCCATTTCACCCGTGGTGGCCTTTTGAAAATTTCTGTCGTAAAGCTGGAATAAATCGGAAAAGCAACGACCCCCAGAGCCGCGGCTGTCCACAAAAGGGGTGATCCCGGCAGCAGAAACCAGCCGACAAGAAGAAAAATAAGCAGGAAAACCGGATTGAGCGAGCGGCGAAGATTATCGAATATTTTCCAACGGGAGATAAAACTTGTTTGATTGCGAACTTTACCTCCGTTGTTGGCCGGTACCTTGCGGAAGAGCCAGTGTAAGATTTGCCAATCACCGCGAATCCATCGGTGGCTTCGCTTTATGAAATTCAGATACGTTGAGGGATAATCGTCGAACAGCTCAATATCGGTAAGCAGGGCGGTCCGCAAATGATTACTCTCCAGCAGATCATGCGATAAAATTAAATTATCCGGGAAACGCTCTCCCAGCACTTCATTAAACACATCCACATCATAGAGCCCTTTGCCAGTGTATATCCCCTCCGCGAAAAGATCCTGGTAGATATCCGAGACAGCGGTGGTGTAGGGATCAATACCTACGTGGCCGGAAAATACTTTGGTAAAGTATGTACGATTCGCCGCCTTGGGCGGAATGGAAATACGTGGTTGAAAAAGGCCATATCCGTTACGGACGATATGCCTTTCCTCATCGATTTCCGCTCGATTTAACGGGTGTGCGGCCGTACTGATCAGCTTTAAGGCACTGCCCGGCGGGAGCTTGGTATCGGCATCGAGCGTAAGCACATATTGTACCTTGGCTTTATGTACGGATTCGATAAAATCGCCTGAAATAGTTGTAAAGGTGGTCTTAGCGGATTTGTCCCGCAACAGGCTGTTCAACTCCTCAAGTTTGCCCCGCTTGCGTTCCCAGCCCATCCACTTTTTCTGCTTTTCATTCCATTCTCGTTTGCGGTGAAGCAGGTAGAACTTATCACCGTAATTACTGCTGTATTCTCTATTTAACTTTTGCACCTCCTCCTTTGCCGCCCGTAGAATATCATCATCATCCGGCATGGTTTCCTTATCGGCATCCGTAAAATCTGACAGCAGGGCAAACTGCAGGTTCTTGTTGGGATTGGCAAGGGCACGAATCTCCAGTGCTTCAAACTGTTCTCTCACACTCCGAACCGAGGTAAACAGGGTCGGAAC
>DASQZL010000020.1:0-4248 GCA_035638715.1 Balneolaceae bacterium | reverse complement strand
AAGCCGTTCGGTGCGGATATAACAGATCAGGTTCATCCCGGGAAAAATTCATTGACGATTAAAGTGATCAATCTTTGGCCGAACCGGATCATCGGTGATCAATTTTTGCCAAAAAAGAAGCGGTACACGCAGACGAATGTGACAAAGTTTACGAAAAAATCACCGCTGATGACGTCAGGCTTGCTGGGACCGGTAACCTTGTCTTTTTGTCCTGTAAGGAAAGTAAAATAATGAAATGTACTTTTGCAGATTTTTAATGTCCTATTAAATTTAATATTAGGATAGGTGAGGCAGGATTATCCAGAAAAATCATCCCCCTTAGTCATTTTTCGACGTGATAAAGATTCGCCTTCGTACAGGCAGACAGAGGTGAATCCGCGGGATGATCCAAATCATCAATTGCTTAACAGTATATTGTCAAAACAGATAAAATTTCGGTTTTTTTGATTTTTATGAATGTAAATAAACGAAAATTTTTATTGATTGCTCTCCCGTTCATATTTTTGGGATGCAGTCATAAAAAATCACCGCAACATCCGGAAATTCATCCGCCAAAAGGATATAAACTGGTGTGGCATGATGAATTTAATCAGGGCAGTAAACCCGATACATCCACTTGGTCGTACGAGCACGGTTTTGTACGAAACAAGGAACTGCAGTGGTATCAGCCGGAGAATGCTTATCTGAAAGATGACAAGTTAGTTATTGAAGGCAGGAGGGAGCGCGTCAAAAATCCAGCTTATGATTCTACCAGCAGCGACTGGCGCAAGAATAGACGTTTTGCCCATTATACCTCGGCGAGCATAAATACGAGGGGACATTTTTCTTTTAAATATGGCATATTGAAAGTACGGGCCAGGATTGACACAGCTAAAGGCATGTGGCCGGCGATCTGGACCCTGGGAGCAGGGAAAAATCACCATTGGCCGGCGTATGGGGAGATCGATGTGATGGAATTTTATCGCATCCACGGCCGGCCGACGATTCTTGCCAACGCAGCGTGGGGCGGGAAAAACCATCAGGCAATATGGGACAGCAAGAAAGTACCGTTTTCTCACTTTGCCAAAAAACATTCCAGCTGGGCCCAAAAGTTTCACGTTTGGAAAATGGACTGGACTCCAAAGCGTATTCGAATTTATCTGGACGGAGAATTGATGAACAAGGTCGATCTGAGTAAAACACAGGACCCTGACGGCTTCAACCCGTTTCATCAACCCCATTATATTTTGTTGAATCTGGCCATTGGGGCGAACGGCGGGAACCCCTCGCACACTAAATTTCCAAAAAAATATGAAGTAGATTATGTACGCGTTTTCCAAAAGAAAAAATAAAAATTGCAGGTTTTTTGTAATTATCAGAGGTGTTGCTCTGATCATTCTTATTAGCTTTTGTGCTTTTAACATCGCTTTTGGGCAACGTTATCATGCCTTTCATCCGGGTAAAAAATGGCTGGATACCAGTGGTGTACCTATTAATGCCCACGGCGGAGGCATTTTATATTATAAAGGGACGTATTATTGGTTTGGCGAGTACAAAACGGCTGGTCCCAAAGGCAATAAAGCTCAGGTGGGGTTTAGTGTCTACTCATCTAAAGATTTATATAATTGGAAAAATCGAGGCATTGCGTTATCGGTTTCTCATAATCCCAAGAGTGATATTGACAAGGGTTCGATAATGGAACGACCCAAAGTTATTTACAATAAAAAGACGAAAACCTTTGTCATGTGGTTTCATTTGGAGTTGAAAGGGCAGGGCTATAGTTCAGCGCGAACCGGCGTGGCGATCAGTAAAAATCCGATCGGCCCATACAAATATTTGCGAAGTTATCGGCCGAATGCCGGGGAGTGGCCGATGAATATTAAACCGGTTCAGAAGAAGAAAAAATATAATCCGGATAGCCTGAAATCCTGGAGTCACAAGTGGCTCAAGGCGGTTGCTGATGGTATGTTCATGCGAAGAGATTTCCAAAAAGGACAAATGTCGCGCGATATGACGCTTTTTGTGGATGACGACGGCACGGCCTATCACATTCATTCTTCTGAGGAAAATGGGACGATTGATATTTCTGAGCTATCACCCGACTATCAGTCATTTACCGGTCGCTACGTCAGGGTTTTGCCCGGTCAGTTCAACGAGGCGCCGACCATATTCAAACACGACGGTAAGTACTATATGATCACGTCCGGTACCACTGGCTGGAAGCCAAATGCGGCACGAATGGCTGTGGCGGACTCTATTTTTGGTCCCTGGAAAAAGCTGGGGAATCCATGCGTGGGCAAAGGTAAAAAGACGACATTTCATTCACAGGGGACGTATATTTTGCCGGTTCACGGTAAGAAAAATGCTTTTATTTTTATGGCTGATCGGTGGCGTCCAAAGAACCCCATAGACGGCCGCTATGTGTGGCTTCCAATTCAATGGAAGGATGGACAACCTGTCATCAAATCGATGGATCAATGGAAATTGAATTTCTTCAATAAAGAAAATCAATAATGATCATATACCTCATCGGACTGATACTGGCATTTTCTGCAGGCCATGGCCATGGAAAGCCATCCCAAACAATCGAAGTGAATCCGGCTGTCCAATATCAGCAGTTCCAGGGATGGGGGACGTCGCTGGCCTGGTTCGCTCATATATTGGGTAGTACGCCGGATAGTGTGCGGAATAAATATGCAGATTTGATATTTGATAAGCATAAGGGGCTGGGATTGAATATTGTCCGGTATAATATAGGTGGTGGTGAAAATCCGAAATATCATTTTATGGAACCACGAGCGGCGGTGCCGGGTTTCGAACCCAAGCCAGGTCATTTCAACTGGCAGGCTGATCAGAATCAACGCTGGTTTTTAAGAGCAGCCATGCAACGGGGCGTTAATATAGAGGAAGCTTTCAGTAATTCTCCGCCGTATTGGATGACCCGAAGCGGTAGTGTGACCGGAGCCAAAAATGGTGGCAATAATCTAAATCCGAAATATGAGCAGCAATTTGCTGATTACCTGGTAAAAGTGGATCGGTATTTTCGAGATCATCTTGGTATCCGTTTTAATAGTCTGGAGCCATTCAATGAACCAATCAGCCGATGGTGGAAGTTTGGAAACCGGCAGGAGGGATGTCATTTCAGCCGGGGCGAACAGGATACCGTGCTGAAAATGGTAGGACGAGATCTGCAAAAAGCTCATCTGAAAACAGAACTATCCGTCCCCGATGAAAACAGCATCAATCAAACCATCCGGTCTTTTCGCTCGTATGATGCTACCGCAAAGAGACTTATTGATAAAATAAATACACATGGCTATCATGGGAACGAGCGCCATCAACTTTATCAGGTAGCTAAAAAATATAGCAAGCGTTTGTGGATGTCGGAATATGGAGATGGTGATGCTTCCGGGCTATCAATGTCGGAAGAGATTCTGAAAGATTTGAAGATTATGCATGCCAGCGCCTGGATTTATTGGCAGGCAGTTGATGGAGGTGGCTGGGGAATGCTGGTCACGCCATTAAACAGCGGGGGTCCGTATCCGATTCATTATAATGAAAAATATTATGTGATGGCCAATTACAGCAAGTTTATCCGTCCGGGAGATTATATCGTCAAAATTGGCGGCGATCAATCGCTGGCAGCATATAATCCATCAAACCATCGCTTAGTCGTTGTGACGACAAATAAAAGTTCTAATACCAAGCATAAGAAATTCCATATTCGTACTTCCGACTCAATAAATAAAAAGATTCGATTATACCAGACGACGAAAAATCATTCCCTTCATCTCGAAACAAAGCAATTAAACAACCATGATTTATCAATTAAATTACCGGCGCAGTCTGTAACGACGATTATATTTAGCAATGTTCATCCTAACCAGAATTGATGGAGCCAGAAGCTTAACTTTGTAACCCACTTACCGGGAAAGAGTTATGAAATTATATTACAAATTTAACATTTCTTTTATTCTAATAATATTAACCGTTTTGGGATTGCCACCTTGGGTGGCTGCCCAGAAGGCGGCGGGTCAGCTGCCGGACTGGGAGAACCCGCAGGTGATCGGCCGCCACAAGCTGCCCGGTCACGCCAGCTTTGTGCCCTTTCCGAGCATCAGGGCGGCGCTGGCCGACACGGCGATGGGGCAGTCCTCGCCCTGGTACCAATCACTCGATGGGCAGTGGAAATTCAAGTGGGCCAGCAAGCCGGCCCGGGCCCCCGGTGATTTTTACAAGCCGGATTTCAGCACTGCCAACTGGGCCTCC
>DASQZL010000019.1:0-6186 GCA_035638715.1 Balneolaceae bacterium | reverse complement strand
CAGTCGGCCACGGCCACCAACTCCACGCCGGGCACTTTCAAGGCGGCCGGTACGTCGTAGTTGGCGATGATACCCATCCCGATCGAGGCAATCTGTATGCGGTCATTGGCCGAAAACTTTTTTTTGAAATCAGGCGTTTTTGATAGCCTGGCTGCCGGTTTCCCACGACTTTTGCGGGCTCCCAGTGCTACGCCAGCTACTCCCAGACTACTACTCTTTAAAAAATCTTTTCTTGTTAGTGATGAATTTTTCTTTTTCTTATCCGTCATAATTAACTTTTCTTATTTATGAGTTAAAACAGGTAATCAAAAATTTCAGGCCTTAAATAAATATATCAGTTCAAAGTGTGTTTAATGCATAATGAATAAAAATTACGTTTATCAAATTTTTGTTATTTAGATAAAGTGAAAGCAACATAACTTTGTCCGCCGGGCGTCCCTAATTTCGTACCACCACAGGCAATGACTACATATTGTTTTCCATTTACTTCGTACGTACTCGGGGTGGCGAAGCCGGCCGCCGGCAGCCTGGTCATCCAAAGCAGTTTCCCATTTCTCTTATCAAATGCTTTAAACATGGCGTCGGGTGTTGCAGCTATAAAAAGCAAATTACCAGCCGTAACTAATGGACCGCCATAGTTTTGTGAACCTGTTTTTGGAATGCCCTTTGCCGCCAGTTTGGGATGGGTTCCCAATGTATCTTTCCACACATATTTCCCCGTATTCAGGTTGATGGCATCCAGCGTTCCCCAGGGCGGACGAATGGCCGGATATCCATCTTCTGTCAAAAACTTATTATAGCCCATAAATTTATAAGGAACTGTGGGCTTTTCTTTCTCAGATTGTTTTGACCGGGCAACTTTCACCTTAGTTGTTTTCTTCTGCATTTCACCAAAGAGGAATGCGACAATGGCCTGCTTTTGTTTGGACGAAAGCTTTTGATCAAAAGACGGCATCATGCCTCTCCCATTTGATATTACATTAGTGACAAATTCCTTTGAATAATGCTTTCTAATGTTTGCCAATGATGGAAACCCACTTTTCGGATGCCCTTTTAAATCCGCCCCGTGGCACCGGCTACAATTTTCATTAAACAACCGGTGTCCCAAACTCAGGTGGATCATTTTTTTCTCAGAATCCGTGGGAGCTAAATTGGTACACCACGCTATCTGATTGCTGTTCACATATAGTATGCCACTGGGATCTGCTGCGGCTCCTCCCCATTCTCCCCCACCATCAAATCCTGGAAAAACAATCGTACTTTGCTCACCAAGAGGAGTAAAAGGGCCGTTGTAGCGACTATGGCGAAAAATTTTCTCCAACTCCTTCCGATTTTTTGCATAGGGATTTATATCATTTTTCGTGAGCGTATGACGAGCAAAGGGTGCCGGCTTTACCGGGAGGGGTTGCGTGGGCCATGTCTGTTCGCCTGATAAGGGCGATGGGGGAACAGACTTTTCTTTGATCGGAAACAGCGGCTTTCCGGTCACCCTGTTAAAAAGATAGATATAGCCGTATTTTGTTATCTGCGCCACGGCAGGAATTCTCTTACCATTGTGAGTGACGGTCAACAGGTTAGGCGGTGCCGGCAAATCGCGATCCAGAATATCATGATGCACAAACTGAAAATCCCATATACGCTTGCCCGTCTTCGCATTAAGAGCCAACAGGGAACTGGAAAACAAATCTCTGCCCTTTCGATTACCCCCATAGAAATCAAACGCCGGAGAGCCCGTGGGAACATACACAATACCACGTTTCCGGTCGATGGCCATCCCCGTCCAGCAATTCACACCCCCGATATTAGGATTTTTATAAGCATTTTTCGGCCATGTACTATATCCGTATTTGCCGGGCCTCGGCACTGTATGAAAGACCCATGCCAACTTGCCCGTTTTGACGTTAAAAGCCTGGATATACCCTTTGGCCGCTCCCGCGCTTTCAGACACCCGCAGCGGCATGATGATTAAGTTTTTATATATCGTTCCGGGAGTAGTCGAACTAACCATTTTATCCCCGGCCGATTCATCCAGTCCCGTTTTTAAACTCACCCGCCCGCTATCACCAAAAGAAGGGATGGTTTTCCCCGTTTCCGTATTGAGAGCATAAAGCCACTGTCCATGTGTAAAAAGAATTCGATGGTCTCTCCCTTTTGACCAGTAGGCAAGTCCTCTGCTGGTATTTAAATCATTGGCTTTTTTTCCTTTCCTTTGCCAATATTTTTTGCCGGTAGCTGCATTTATAGCAAAAGGCTCGGCACCGGCGGTCATTCCGTAAAGTGTATCACCTATAATAATAGGATTCGTCTCCATCTCTCCGGTATCCTGCGTAGAATAAGTCCACGCAACCTTCAGTTTCTTTACATTTGCAGTGTTAATTTGATTAAGCGAAGAATAGTGATTGCGGTGCGGGCCTCCCAGGTATGAGTGCCATGTTTTATCGGCTGCATTAGCTGCTGCATGAGATGTTTCGCGACGCATATACCACGCTAAAAACCCGATCAATATGATAAAAAGTATGGATGCAATTATATATGTTCGTTTCCTCATATTTTTCGCACTTTCAGTCCGATATCGATTAGCGTGTCATGATAAACGCTTTAATTCATAATAACAGCTATGGTATTGTTTATTGATGAAAGCACCGGAACCATGATTCCGGCAGCGCCCCAAGGCTGACCTGTAAAATAACGACACCTATTAATTCAACTCATTAGTTAAGCTCAGGATAGTTCTGATCCAATACGATTCAGTAATTTTAGCGTTTTTTTAACTCCCTCAGATTCAGGCATCCCTTTGGTTTCAAATTCGACACCCAGATAACCTTTATAATCCGCATCTTTTAGGATTTTAAGAAACCTGTGATAATCAATCGTTGTCTCATTACCCTGGCTGTCAAAGTCATACGTTTTTGCACTGACGTCCTTAGCGAAAGGCATCATCTCGCGGACTCCTTTATAACGATTGTACGATTTTTGTTTGGTGCTAAAATTTCCAGGATCGGGAAGCGTCCCACAATGGGGATTGTTAACTTGCTTCATGACATTGGCCACCCATTGGCCGTTGGAAGAATATCCACCGTGATTTTCCACCATGATGTCAAGCCCCCTCGGTTCGGCATATTCCGTTAATCGGCTCAGACTTTCCACGGCCGCCTTGCTTATATCTTGCGGTGAGCCTTTGCCATAGATGTTTACACGAATGGCAAAACATCCAAGAAATGCCGCAGCATCCACCCATTTTAAATGATTCTCAACGGCCTGTTTCCGCTTTTTGGTATTGGTCGATCCCAGCTGACCTTCATTATCGATCATGATCTGTACATTCGATACTCCATGATCATTTGCCCGTTTATTCAGCGCCTTCAAATACGTTTTATCCTTTGCTTTATCTTTAAAAAACTGATCCACGTATTCCACGGCATCAATGCCAAACTTTTCCCGCGCTATTACCGGGAAATCCAGATTTTTCATTTTACCGCCGAATAATGATTTGTGAAATGACCATTCAGCCAACGATACTTTGAAAAACAAGTTGCTCGATGACGCTTTCTTATTGAACAAAGAAGAATGGCGACCAGCAAAAACAGAACCCGCCGCCCCAATACCCATTTTTTGCAAAAATCCCTTTCGATTCATAATTAACCTCTATTTTTTAAAGTTTTAATTCACGCTTTTGAACCTATGTTTATCACTCCTTATCAGCTCTTTAATATTCGCATCTCTCTTATGTTTAATAAATTTCCCTTCATGATTTCTAAATTCCATCTTCCCATTCTCTTCTCAACGCCTCACCAATTTCGACCCTTAAAATGCAACCACCAGTCGCACTAACCCATTTACCATCCACTAATATATCACCGTTTAACCGTATGTATTTTTATACTCCGGTATCGCTGCGCTTCAGCAAATTTTTACACACCTATACTTTAGGCCCGGGCTATAGAATTGCTTATAATATTTTAGACAGATCCTTCTGAATAATTTTTCATCTCCAGACTTTACTCTTACAAAAGGTTCTGATCTTCATTCCCTGGCAAACTCATAATACCTCCTGTATCTGAATAAACAAATAAGCCCCTTGCAAGCTGGCACCATTTTTGTATTTAATAAATGTTGTTGTGTTTGTCAAAAAATATCTCCTTTTATATAAACAGAGGATGGGTCATATTTTCTTATCATGAAATCACGTTAATTTATGATTGACAGCATTTCATCATTTAAGGTTTTTCTTTAGCATATTCTTGCACTTGCAAAGCATACCTCTTATCCATACAGGCTGAAGTTCATTTGTCCTTTTATATTTCGGCAGACACAAATACGGTGAGCATGCCAGAAAGCAGAAAACCCACCAACTCCTATAGCCACCCACACCATTGCTGTGCACTGACCAAAAAAGTCATGAAATCCTAAAATAATTACTTGGCTATTAGAACCGGTTTAAAAACTGTTTCGCTTTATCCACCGGATGGGCATAGGGCTTCGTTTTCTTCACCGGACCCGTTCTTTCCACCCATTGCTCTTCCCACGCTTTTAATTTGCTGCTCTTGCCTGCGAGAATCAACTTCACCCGCGGTATATAATACTCCTTGATGAGCCCACTCCACATCTTGGCGGCATAGTCATCGATGTCGCCGCCCCATGTGGTGATCTGCCGTTTGGCATCCTCTTCAAAATGATGCTTTTCAGCCAATGTCTGTCCCCGCGATCGGGCCTGCTGGAGCCAGCGGCTTAGCCGATCCCCCGGGTGGGAAGCCATCAGCCGGTTGGCCCCGTCAAGCAGACGGATAACTTTATCTTCGGCGGCCTGCTTTTGATTCTCATTACCTGCAGCTTGCGCCTGCAAGGCTTTTGTGTAGTAGTGATCGGCCCGGACGCCCAAATACATGGCGGCCAGCAGCACCGCGTCATTGCGATAGAGTTTGCTCTTTTTTAATTGCCCGGAACAAGCTAAAAAGTGCTTGACGGCCGATTTAAAAACGGCAACAGAGTCTACGACGCTTGCTTTTCGTTTGGGATTGGGATGGGCTACCTGCCAGGCGAATTTGTGATGCGGGGTAACCGGCCCGTAGGCCGATTGTTGCAACTGCTGCCAGGCGCGGGCCATTTGTTTGGGGTATCCGCCGTAGCGGGCCCGGCAATAGGCAGGGATCCATGTTTTCAAATTGATTTTTTGGTCTCTCCAGCCCATATCAGCCAGCAGCTCGTAAATAACTTCATTATTTTCAATTCCTTCAGGGGCAAAACCAAAGCCGATCAGATGCCGGCTGTAAGGAGACTTCAACACGTTCGTGGAAATGGAGGCATAGCGGGAAAGATCCCCCGTCCAGGGCGTTTTTCTGCCAAAGTTCGGAATGGTACTATAGACCCACCGCTTGCCATAGTACCCTTTCTGTCTTTTCCAAATCGGGGTGCCTTGCCATCCGCCTCTTGGAAAAAGGTTCAGGATCACCATCTTATCATTCGGCACTTTTGACAAAAAGGCCTGAAGCGTCTGGGGCGACCAGAACTTCCGGGCATTGCCAAACGCCCACCCCTGGGTGACCCACACGGCACTGGAGTCTCCGGCAACAATGGACCGGTAGATCGATTTTCCATACGCGGCCATTATCCTGTTTTTTTTCGCGGGATTATTTTTAGGAACCGGCGGCCGCATCTCATTAAAACTGTCGGAAAGAAAGAAATGAGCACTGCCAAACTCTTTTTCCCACTGCTGTATAAACAGCTTGCCAATCTTTTTAAAATAATCGGAATTCGGCGATAAAATATAGGCATGATATTGCTTCGAAAACCCGCCCCATCTTAATTCCCTTATTTTTACGCCGGGATGTGCCTTAGCAAGCTGCTTGGGGACAAATCCACCAAAGGCCGGGACAATAGGCGTCATCCCCAGCCGGTGTATCCGGTGAAGAATCTTATGCTCCAGGGTGATCTGATGCTGAAGCCAGCTGTCAGGCAGCGGTCCATCCCAGCCGTCAATATTGCCCATCCGGTTCCACGGCAGGTAGGCCGGGCCGGTAAAATAGTGGTCGATGGCGTTCTGGCTGAGACCCAGTTTCTTCCACACGCGGGCTTCTATCGCTTCCGTGCCCACCAGTGCCAGTGGCATATTCATGCCGTGCAGGGCCATCCAGTTCAGTTCTTTCTTCCAGCGCTGCCAGCTCCAATAAACGGTGTTATAGCCGAAGG
>DASQZL010000018.1:0-4981 GCA_035638715.1 Balneolaceae bacterium | reverse complement strand
AAAAAAACTTGTAGCCTTGTCTTTAAATTAACGGATAATCGTTTGATATTAGCAGCTTTTGGAAATGCACATACGGATAGTCTAAAGAAAGTGCAGCAGTGAGATTTTATGGGAAGGTTACTACTCCTCTACTGGCGCAAGCGTCCGCTTGGGCCAAAAATAAAAATATAAAAGACAATAAGTGCTGCCATCATTCCAAATGATGCCATCCGTCGCGGTTAGCTACGATCTGCCTTTCCATACGATGCGCCGCTATAGAAGGTGGTAGTGAATTCGATATCGAAATATAGCGCGCAATTTGCCAAATTACGTTGTTCTAATAGAAAGGATCAAATGATGGCGTCACTCCAAAACAGTTTGCAATAAAAAAAGCCTGCTCCTTGATGAAGCAGGCTTTCGCGTTAGCTGAATATACAGCAAACACTTATTTGTAATCCAGGCTCTTCACATTTACAGCACTCAAGCCTTTGTCGGTTTCTTCAATTTCAAACTCAACAGTTTCGTTGTCTTCAAGCCCTTGATTATAGCCTAAATTTTCTACGTTATTACGGTGGACAAATACATCTTTACCACCGTCCTCGGGTGCTATAAATCCGTATCCTTTCTGGATATCGAACCATTTTACTTTGCCTTGTTTCATAAATAAGTCGTGTCGTTTTGTTCACCTACAAGTTTATCTTGAAAAGAATGGGGTTAACGCCTCATCTGTATAATTACACTCAATAGGTGGGTAATTAAAAAGTAACACCTAATATATGAATATTTAAAGTAAATACCTATTTGATTTAAACTTTTTGGCAGCCTTTATTAGCTATGGCCTATTACAGACTGATATGAATTAAAAAAGCTTAATTAAACGTGAGCATTCGAGATAACAAACGGACAGTCACCTTGAACCCGTTGGGCGTAAAAAAGTATAGCACCTTCCGAATCCAACCCAAATACGGCTGGATGGGCTCACCCGCCTAAAGAAGGGAAATACTCCTGGTTTTAACGGTTTTTGCCCGTTCAAAGGTAACACCAAGAACCAATATCATCTGTTTATACGAATGAATACATAAA
Organism: Balneolaceae bacterium; assembly: GCA_035638715.1. Classification (GTDB taxonomy): domain Bacteria; phylum Bacteroidota; class Rhodothermia; order Balneolales; family Balneolaceae; genus SMO-BIN1. Next base: position 3,919 of record DASQZL010000018.1, on the reverse strand, counting down.
ATCCTGAATTCAGTTTAATTTATCGCGCCGATATAACGCTCAGCTGAACGATTTACAGCTCCTTTTGCTTTTTCAGGAATATTTCGTCCCCACCATGCGCCATAAATCTTGTCAAAAGTCAGCGGTTCGGTAATATTTTTGATTCGTTGTACCGCCTTTTTATTCAAGGGAATATCATTGGGATAACTGTACATAAAGCTAAGATGGCGCCGGTCGGCGGTCACTTGCAAAATATCTCCCGTCAGTAATGCTCCCTTGTGTTCTGCTCCTTCCGGCCAGTGAAGGATGGTACCGCCATCAAAATGGCCACCGGCATTATAAAGTGTGAGATTTTGTAATATTTTTTTCGATTTACCGCTCCAGAAATTAATGTTTGCATCATTTCTCTGGACCCATTGCCGGTCTTTTTCGTGCAGATAAACGGGAATATCCCCAAAGCCGCGGCTCCATTCAACCATGGAGCTATAATAATGAGGATGCGAAATGGCGATCGCATCGAGCCCGCCCAGAGCATTTAAGAGATCACAAGCGGTATCATTGATCAGGCTGATGCAGTCCCACAAAATATTGCCGGCCGGCGTGGTGACAAGCAGCGCGCGCTGCCCGATACCAAATTTTGGGTTCGCCCCGATGCCGTAAAGGTTTTCCGCGATTTTATGGAAAATCAATTTGTGATTTTTCTGCAGCTTATCCAATGTGGTCCATTGCTGTCCGCCTTCGGGCACATATTGCCGTTCGTCTTCACATATTGAACATTTTTCCGGCGGGGTCTCCGTAGCGGCATATTGGGTACCACAAGTGACACAGATATAATTTTTCATAACTGAATGCAATGGTTTGTAATGACAGGCTGTGATTATCGTCGAAAGGAATATCAAATTATCCCTGCTTAGACAGAAAACTTTGAGTAATGAGCTACTGCCCAATCAGGTCAAGAAGATAATCAACCTGTTTCTGTTCTATTTGGTTGATGATATCTTTAGAGGCAGCGGGGTCCATTATCCTGGTAAATTCGGGCTGGGAATCCTTTTGATTATTTATTTCAGCCCACAGGCAATGGAAACGCGCTGCATTTTTAGCGCCTTCAAGGGCATCGGGGTTCACGCATTCACGGCTTGCCAGAAATCCGGGTGCCTTTTCAGAACCTTGGCGCAAGCCAACGGTATCGGTCGCAATAGCTTTGCCTTCGCTTTCATCATATAGCTGCTGTAATCTTTGGAGTTCAATTTTTTTATCAATGGCCTGTTCTGCACACTCAAAAAATTTTTTCTGCAGCGGTTTGATATAGGTATTCGTCTGATGGGCGCACCATACGGCAAATTTCCGCAACTTCTGCTCACTGTTTTGCTCATCCAAATAGCTTAAAATTGAAAGTACGCGGTTTTCCTTTTGGACAACGCGTTCACCTGTTTCCGCATTGATGATGATAATTTGGCGCGCTTGATCATCGTATGCGTAGATAAAATTTGGATTATTACCATTCATGAATTATCACCTGAAATAGTTGATCCTGCATTCGCGCAGCCAGTGACACATAAAATAGTAAAGAAATTTGTTATTACCGTGCGCTTTTTGGAAATATGAAATTGCTTAAAAGCGCCTGGTGCAGCTATCATTTAGCCGCATTAAAATCGGCTGTGGGAATAAATGAGCGGAGATTTTTGAGATCCGGATGAACCTCGCGCAGCCCCTTGATATCCGCTTCATATCCTTCATTTTCGAACCATTGGTACATGATGGTCATCTCTTCGCCTGCCTGATCCTCGAATGCATCCCAGGGGAGCTGTTTGTAGGTGACCTCGCGATTCAGGGCGCGACCGAAGGTTCGGGCTGTTTCGTTCATCGTCAATTCATCACCGGCAATTTCTATCGCTTCACCAATCCATTCGTCCGGGTCTGAAAAAGCCAAATTGGCAAAAGCCCCGATGTCGTCTACCGCAATTTGCTGGAGTTTAGTGTCGGGTGAAAGCGGCTGGGGCAGTTGACCGCCAAGGATGGCGTCTTTAAATCTGAGCCAGTTGTTCATAAAAAATACAGGGCGCAGGATGGTCGCCGGCAGCTCCAGCGAGCGAAGGTGCTTTTCGATTTCCCATTTAGTTTCAAAGTGGGGGATGCCGGTATCACGCTCTGCACCGCCTACCGAACTATAGACGAAATGCTCAACACCGGCATCGGCCGCTGCATCTGCGAAAGCTTTCCCTTGCCGAACCTCGCCATCCAAACCGGCTGTGATCATATTTTGAACACTAAATGCGCCATAAACCCCATCGAGCGCCTGATCTAAAGAATCACGGTCGTCAAAATTACCTTCTACAATATCCACGCCCCGATCGGCAAGATCTTTAGCGGCTTCCTGGTCGGGATTGCGTGTGAGGGCACGAACATGAAATCCCTGTTCGAGCAGGTGTCGCGCTACCGCTCCGCCTTGCCGGCCGGTGGCACCGCTGACAAGAATAGTATGTTGATCCGGATTTTTCATCATATATAATTGCTTTTATTTATATTTATCACAGTGCCTTAACAAATGTTTGAAGCTAACGGTTCACAGATCCGACGGGGTTTCCGAATTGGAAAAATGATTTCTATCAAAAATCGTCATCTAATTTTTGACTGAAAGTTTTAGCTGAAATTTGTTCTTTATCTATAACAGTGTGTATGACACAAACAAAGTGAGGGTACAGGCTATAAATAATTACAATTTTTTAAAGACCTCCTGTAGTAATTTAATTTTTTGATTTTTAACATTTATTCATCCATACTTGAATGAATTATAAATCGATAAATATTTTGTGAAAAAGAAAGGTTCGGCTTCAAAATGGGCATTAATTTCATGGGCGCTATATGACTGGGCAAACAGCGCCTTTTTTGCTGTCATCCAAACATTTGTGTTTGCAACCTATTTTATCCATTCGGTAGCTAAAAACACTACGACAGGAAGTGCCCAATGGGGCAATACCATCAGTGCGGCAGGCTTGCTAATTGCTATTTGCGGACCAATGCTGGGGGCTGTAGCGGACCAGTTTGGTTACCGAAAACCCTGGATTTTTGGGTTCAGCATATTATGTATTGGTTCAACTGCAGCACTTTGGTTTGTGCAGCCCGGTTCCGGATTTATCTATTTAGCACTGGCTCTTATCTTTCTGGGGACGGTGGGTTCAGAATTTGCCATCATATTTTACAATGCCATGCTTCCCGACATCACGTCCAGGGAAAAAGTCGGTCGCTGGTCGGGCTGGGCGTGGGGGCTGGGCTATGCCGGCGGTCTGGTATGCCTGCTGGTTGCACTTTTTGGCTTTGTGAGAGTGAATACGCCTCCTTTCGGTCTGGAAACGGCGCACGCTGAGCCTGTTCGCGCCACCTTTATTCTGGTTGCCGTGTGGTATCTGCTTTTTTCCCTGCCTATTTTTTTAATAACGCCGGATACGCCCCGAACCAGAATTGGACTATCCGATTCAATTCAAAACGGGTGGGATCAGCTGAAGAATTCCGTTTCACACCTTAAAAAATATCCTTCCGTATTATGGTTCCTTATAGCACGAATGATCTTTATTGACGCCTTGGCAACAGTTTTTGCCTTTGGTGGCATTTATGCAGCCGGGACTTTTAATATGAGTTCTTCACAGGTCCTCATGTTTGGTGCCGGGTTAAACTTGACAGCCGGCATCGGGGCAGCGCTGTTCGGCTGGGTTGATGATTGGATCGGCAGCCGCTCCACAATGCTTATTTCACTCATCGCTCTGATAATCACCACGAGTGCGGTTTTGTTGGTACAGTCGGTGGAATGGTTCTGGATAACCGGCTTGGTACTGGGGGTTTTCGTCGGTCCGGTGCAGGCTGCCAGTCGTACATATATGGCCCGTGTCGCTCCGGATCACCTGAAAAATGAAATGTTCGGATTATTGGCTTTTTCCGGTAAGGT
>DASQZL010000017.1:0-4019 GCA_035638715.1 Balneolaceae bacterium | reverse complement strand
ATTGAGGATAGTATCAACAGCGATGGCCGTTTTCCCCGTCTGGCGGTCGCCCAAAATTAATTCTCGCTGTCCGCGGCCAATGGGAATCAGAGCATCAATTGAAATAATGCCGGTCTGGAGCGGCTCCCGGACCGATGCCCGCTTACTAATGGCTGGTGCCGGCCGTTCAACCAAATAATTTTTATCACTATTGATGGGGCCTTTTTCATCCAAAGGGCGTCCCAGGGCGTCGACTACTCGTCCCAGCAGCTCCTCACCAACGGGAACACTGAGCAATTTTCCCGTTCTGAAAACCTCATCCCCTGCCCCAATATCATCTTCTTCATCCAGCAAAATAACGCCCGCTTCATCAGGATCCAGATTATAGATCAGCCCCAGTTTGCCTTTTCCGAATGATATGATCTCCTCGGACTGTACATTTGGAAGGCCACTTACGCGGGCAATTCCCTCTCCAAGCGACTTCACGACGCCTATCTCCCTGCTGTACAAAACAGGCTGCTGTTCAAGGGATTCTTCAAATGCACCGAAGACCTCATTAATTACGTTTACAGAACGCTGATTTTCCATAAGTTTATAGAATCGTTTGAGCAGCTAAATACGTATTTTTACCCGTCTGTTTTATGTTTTTTCGTAGTTCTTCGAGATAGCGCATCATATTCCATCCTAATTTCCAGCCCGTCATTTGTATTTCTATACCAAATCCAAGCACTTTCGATTCTACAAATTCACAATTAATGGACATTGAAAAGACTTCCTGCAGCACATCTTCAATACGTTTTTGCTGCTCGTCTGAAAGTGTAAAGCTGCTGATAATTTTTAGTTTTCCATTACCATAATTCAGAGCCGAATGGATGATTCTTTTCTGCTCTTTGTTATCTATTGTATGTAGTTGTTCAATAAATTTATCGATGGTCACCTGCTCCAGGTCCCGGTTGGACAAATCACGGATAATACGATCTACAATTTCAATTACCCTGTTAGCCGTTTGCCGGTATAGTTCATTGAAGTATGAATCCTTCTCAATTTCGACTGATTCCTTCCATTGCTGCCGGAGGCGATCAACTTCATCCCTCGCTTCACGAATGAGTGCGTCGCGTTTCCTTTCAGCTTCTTCGGAGGCCGATTTTAATAGTTCAGATTTTTGATGTTCAAAATCGCGAAGCTTTTCTTCATAAAGTTTTGATTTTTCTTCAGCCTGATCCAATTTTTTACGGGCTTCTTCCAGTCGTCCTGCAACCTCCTCCGCCCGTTTATCCATAATCCGCAGGACGGGCTTATACAGAAAACGCTGCAGCAGAGCCAGTAATATTAAAAAATTGATGATCTGAGCGATAAATGTGAACCAGTCTAAATGCACGGTTTATCCTCCCAAAAAATGATTCCAAAAAGGATTTGCAAATATTAAAATCAACGATACTACAAAACAGTATATGGCGGTTGATTCAACCATAGCCAACCCCACAAACAGGGTTCGCGTGATGGCAGCTGATTCATCCGGTTGCTGGGCTATAGACGCCAGGGCCTGTGCTAATGCACGCCCTTCGGCCAATGCCGGTCCGATGGATCCTATTGCTGTAGTTAAACCGGCTGTAACAATTGCCACAACTCCTAATATGCTTAGATTATCCATGCCAGTAATGTTTGAATTATGATTAGAGTTAATTTATGTGTTCTTTTTTTCGGTTTGCTCTGTTTTATACGCCTGATTCGCAGAAGCGATATAGACCAAAGCAAGAATTGCAAAAACGTATGCCTGTATAATACCAATCAGCAGTCCAAAAGCCCGCATGATAACCGGAAAAAAGAGGGGCGTTAAGCTTACTAAAACCGCTACGATTAGGCTGCCACTCAAAATATTTCCAAAAAGACGAACAGCCAGTGCCACGGTTCTGGAGAATTCTCCAATGATATTAAAAGGCAACATCAGTGGGGTTGGCTGAATATAATGACGCATATATTCCTTAAATCCCATCGTAGCAATACCAAATACAGGAACCGCCACAAACACGCAACATGCTAAAGCTGCCGTTGTGGAAAGTGATGCCGTTGGGGCACGAAAACCGGGCATGATTTCCAGAATATTTGAAGTTACGATATACAAAAAAAGTGTTCCTATAAACGGGAGATATTTTTCCGGTTTCTGCTGAGTTGCCTCTTCAATCTGCTGAAGTATAATTGTCACAATCGATTCAAGCAGGGCCTGACTGCGCTTAATTTTCACATCGTCCGTCAGCGACCGCGTCCCCAACCAGGCTCCGACAACCAGCAAAATAATTACAATCAGGGAAAATAATAGCGTCGCATTGAGCTTAAAAAATCCCCATTGCAAATATTTTATTTTGTCAATATCGATTTCCATATCATTATTCAGATAAATTTTTAGGTTGGCCAAGCTTTTTTACCATAAGCTGACGCACGGCCATGAAAGACACCATCGCGACGGCCAAATAGGCCCATTGATACATCATCAAAGCATAAAAAACGGCGCCGGCGATGCTTATACGAATAAGGAAACTAAGTACCAACAGCATAGCTGGTTTTTTATGTTCGACGACACCTTTAACGGTAATCCACAGCCCACCGAAATAGACCATGCCTGCCAGGCCACCGCCTGCCAGCGCTAATATCACAAATAAAAAAATATTTAACTTAGTCATTGCTGCTCTCCTTCTTTACCCAGTACCAGGCATTCAGGCAACCCAATATAATGCCAACAACCAGCATCATTAACGTCCATGAATACGAACTTTTATGGGTTGAATCGATCCAGATACCCAGACCCAGAAACAGCAGGGTTGGAATTGAAACCGACCACCCAACCAATCCAAACATGCCCAGTCCATACCAGAGGGCATTATCTTTCTGTTTTCGGGCCTTAAGCTTTCGGGACGATTTTTCTTTTATTTCCTCCGACAAATTTTCGTTATGTTTTTCTTTCGCCATCATTTAATCAGCGAATTCGAGTTTCTCCAATTCCATAAACCGCCGAATAATATCAGCTTCCATATTTACAAGCGCCAAATGGGCTGCCTCTTCGGTTTTATTGCGTGCAAGAAATTTTTCCCGGACTTGCTCCTCTAAATAGGACAGCTCCTTCCCGGCTATCGCATTTCGTACAGAAACCATCACCTGAAGGCCACATTTAACCAGGGTCCCTTCGTCAACTGCTACTACATATTCGGCTTCCTTCCTGTAATAATAGAAGACACCCGGTATTAAAGCTGTTGTGAAATCAATATGCCGGGGTTTAAGGCAGAAAAAACCGTTGGGAGCTTCAGCTATGATTTTATCCACATTCTCATCAATCATCATTTGCTCCGGCACCACTATTTTTAGCTCGAGTGTCGATTCATCCATCATTTTACATCACTTATATTTCCCTTCATATACAAATTTTGCTCCGGTACTGCATCAAATTCACCAGCCAGAATACGCTCGCAACCATCGATAACCTCCTCCAGCTGTACGGTCTTTCCCGTTTTGCCCGTAAACTGTTCCGTCACCCCAAAAGGCTGGGTGAAAAACCGTTCTAAACGCCGAGCGCGGTAAACCCGTTGTTGATCATCACGGGATAATTCTTCCATGCCCAGCATGGCAATGATATCTTTCAGTTCATCATAATGAGATAGCGTTTGCTTCACAGCCTGAGCCGTCTGGTAATGACGCTGGCCAACGATATGAGGAGCCAGCATTTTTGAACCGGATCGTAACAGATCGATAGCCGGATACAATCCCTGACTCGCCCGCTCGCGCGACAATACAATAGAAGATGATAAATGCGAAAAGGCATGCGTAACAGCGGGGTCGGTGAAATCATCGGCCGGAACATAAACCGCCTGAATGGATGTAATCGCGCCGTTTCTCGTGTTACAGATACGCTCTTCAATTTCGGCGAGTTCGCTGCCAAGGGTGGGTTGATATCCCAGACGCGAAGTAATTTTTCCCATCAATCCCGATACTTCGGCACCAGCCTGTACAAAGCGAAATATATTATCAATTAATAGCAGGACGTCCCGATT
>DASQZL010000016.1:0-3875 GCA_035638715.1 Balneolaceae bacterium | reverse complement strand
AATTAAAAAAATGGTATTCAGGTATTCATTCGACGTCGCAATAAAAGTCTCTTCAATCTAAGAAGGTGAGACATACTAACACCTGTAGCCGAAATCATCCTTTGACAGATTCAGTATCTCGCAGCATTATTTATCATCATTAAACAATGCTTTTCCCATCGTTCCACGCCTTCCTTAATTAAATAGAGACAACATCGGCTACGTGCAATAATTCCTCATCTATATCAGAATGTTGCTTTATGGCTTCTTTAAAGTCAGTATAATGAATTTTGTTGTTTTGGATGCCAAGCATCACGTTGCGCTTGCCGTCGTTAATGGTTTCTACGGCACTGACTCCCAGCCGGCTTGCCAGAACCCGGTCAACGCAGGTGGGTCTTCCGCCCCGCTGCACATGGCCCAAAACGGTTACCTTTGTTTCATAATAATCACCGAATTCTTCCCTAACTTGTTTTTCCAGTTCATAAACATTTTCGATGGCCTCCCCTTCAGCGACAAGGACAAGGCGTGATCTTTTATTACGTTTTGATGTTCGTTCAAGTGATTTAAACAAGCGCTGGATACCCATATCTTTCTCCGGTATGAGTATTTCTTCAGCGCCGGCGGCAATTCCGGAATTCAGGGCGATATCTCCGGCATCCCGCCCCATTACTTCAATAAAAAACAGCCGGTTATGTGAAGTAGCCGTATCCCTGATTTTATCGACAGCCTGCACAACCGTATTGGTCGCCGTATCAAAACCGATGGTATTATCCGTGCCTTTGATATCGTTATCAATAGTGCCGGGAATACCGATCACCGGAATGTCATATTCACTCGTCAAAGCCAGGGCACCCTTGAACGTTCCATCCCCTCCGATTACTATAAGAGCATCAAGCTTGTTCTTTTTAATGGTTTCCCATGCTTTTTTTCGTCCCTCTTTGGTTTTAAAAGCATTACAACGAGCAGATTTTAAAATGGTACCGCCCTGGTGTATGATATGACGTACGGATGCCTCATCCATTTCATACAGGCTGTTTTCGATAAGTCCCTGATAGCCTTTGCGGATTCCATAAGGCTTTTTTCCATAGTAGATACTGGCTCGTACCACTGCCCTGATACAAGCATTCATGCCCGGAGCGTCACCCCCGGATGTTAACAAGCCTATACGCTCTATGTTTTTATCTGACATATATCGAGATTTAATCCTTTTTGTTAAAAATTAGAGAGAGTTACCAGAAATTAGTGCTAAAATAAATAGACGCAAAATGTTTAATATACTTCTGTAGATCTGCGTAATATCAATTCGGGTTGAAAGGTCGTTTGAACAGGCTCTCTGGTATGATCGTCCATGCGGTTTATTAATTTTTTCGTCGCTTGTTTCCCCATTTTATACATTGGCTGCCGAACCGTGGAAAGGCCAATGTAATCTGATATTGTTATATCGTCATACCCAATGATTGGAATATTAATCTCCATTTCCCGCATGGCTTTCAGCGCTCCAATTGCCTGTATATCAGAAGCGCAGAAACAAGCTTCCGGCAATGGGGTCATATTTAATAACTTTTTCATGGCCTGGTAGCCGTTTTTTTCGGTAAAGCCGTCGCGTTCCATTGTGTTGCCCGTTACAATGAGTGAATCATCAATTTTCAAACCAGCATTTTTCAGTGATTTTTTATAGCCCTTAATTCGTTTTAAACTTGGCTTGGATGACTTCGATGCACTAAGAAAAGCAATTCTGCTATACCCTTTGTTAATAAAATAATTCATGGCTTTATGGATTCCTTCATGATTATTGGTAATCACCGAATCCATTTTGCCATACTTTTCATCAACCAGACTAAGCGGCACATCATATTTCAATAAATTTTTGAGCTGCTCATCTTTCAAGTGAATTGAGATCAGAATATAGCCATCAGCGACGTGTTTTTTTATAATTGTTTCCACTTGGGAGTACATCGTTTCGCCGTTGCCGCTAACGTTAAATATAGTCAGCTCAAAATCATTGCCGGAAATTTCATTTTGTATACCCGCAAGTACTTCCATAAAAAAATAGTTCGAAATCAGGGGCACCAGAATCATAATACGATTTTTCTTTTGGCGGGCCAGGCCCTGCGCATAGGCCTGCGGATAATACCCCATCTCATCAGCGATGCGAAGCACCCTTTCACGGGTCCCTTCAGAGATTTCAGGGCTCTGATTCATCACCCTTGAAACGGTAGCAATGCTCACCCCTGCTTCTTTTGCAATATCATATATTGTTTTTCGCGGCACGCTGATTAATTGTAGTTGTAAGTGACCAAGGCTAAAATAACTATTTTATAAAATCTAAAGCAAACGAATACTCTATTTAACAGTTTCATCACGTACTTTTTACTAAAATGCCAAAATATTAAAAAATGTCATCATTTGCTTTATTGATTAGCTCTGTTTACAGAATTTGTTAAAGCTATTTATGATATTCAGCCAGTGGTTCAATACTCATGCAGTGCCGTTTATCCAGAGCGCGACCCAACCGGAGCCGAAAGTTTTCCCAAAAGTGGTCCAAAAACTGCTACTCCGACGCTAAAGACCTACTACTATAAACCCCAAGCTACGGTAGGCTATAGCTCTGGAGTACAGGCGGCTGATGCGTTCTTCGGGCTCGGTGCGCTCCCGGCTCGGCAACGCATTGAAACTCTCCGCCGCTCGCTTCACCAACCAGAGCCTTCATAACGCAAAGGCCGGAGTACGTTAACCATTGCCATATCCAGCCTTTGAAAGATGCAAGCCGCAGAAAAGCATCTCCTATAAGACAAACTCTAAATATTAAAAGCTACCCCAGTCAAAGAAAAAAATAATGCCTTACTTAGCTTTTATGCCCTATACGTGTTATCACGTTCGAAACCGAACGGGCTAAGCCGAGAAAGATTTGTTTGAAAGCGGCTGGCAGGAACCGAATGAAGTAGAATTGCTGCCCAGTAGCCGCGTCATCCCGAACCGCCTGTCCCCGGAACAAAGCCGTGGGCTCGATGGATACTGGCAGGCGCGTGAGGGATCTCAAAAATTGAACCGGCAGTAATAATTGCACAAGCAAATGTTAGGGTCAGCCAGGACAATGCTTTCCCGATCATTTTTTTGAATGCGCACAAAAAAGGGGCGTGTCAATATCATTCAAAAACAGTATCATCACAAAACAATTAAGCCCATCAATCCCCCGACTCCTTTTCCAAGGGGTATTTATGTCAATATTCTAAATGGACGATCACCCTCATTCAATATACGGACCATCCCGACGGATTTTAGCTGCCCTAAGTATAATTTAAAGTTCCTCCCTTGCCGCCGCAGGTGATTAGGGAGGGATTTTTCCAAAGGGATGCCCTTGGCAAGGGTGGGTCTTACGCAGCACAAGCGGGCGCCCACCTACGTTAAAACTTCGGTAGGCAAGCCCACCTGCGTTAAAACTTCGGCAGGCAAGCCCGCCTGCGTTGGGACTTCCGTCGGGCAAACTTGCACAAATTTAGGGAGTCATCCTGAGTCTAACGCAGTGAAGTTAAAGAATCTCCCAGAACGGGCAGCTGCCACCGGCCGGGGGATTCTTCGACACTGCTTAGAATGACCGGGTAAAAATGGAAGAAGAAAGATCACCGGCAGAATAGACGCCATAAAATTTGTTCTTTCGTTCATTTAATGATGATTATTTGTGTTTTTTTAACCGTAGAAAGTTGGAGGCCACCCTAAAGGTGGACTCCAACCAGCAGTATCGCTAATGCGCTCCCGTATCGAATTTCAACATAGAGAGCAACGTTTTCCAAAGAATCACAAGATCGCTCCGCAAATGATAGCTGTTAATATAGAGCAGATCGAACATTAAGCGCGTTCGCATATGCTCAACGTCGAGCGTACCGCCGCGGTAACCG
>DASQZL010000015.1:0-5930 GCA_035638715.1 Balneolaceae bacterium | reverse complement strand
TGATGCAGATGAGTGATATGAATGGAATTTATTTTCACAACGCTGAATATACATGATTTTTATTATGAAATCATATCAAATATAAAGAATAACAATAATTTAATACACAAGCTTTTAAAAAGTACCTATGGAATCATGTTGACCCCCCCCCTGTTTTTTAGCATTCATCAATAAATTGTCTGACAGAAAATGATTCAAATTAATAGTACTTAGTTACAAAAAATAGATGACTTTTTTGATAAGGACTGAGCACTCCTGTAATCAATATGTCACCTTTTTGCTCTCTGGTACGCATACTGCTAATGGAAAGCGGGCCAATTTGTTGGTCTGCCACACACATTAGCTTTTTAAAACTAATAAATCCATATTCTATGAATACGACAAAAATACCATTTAGCAAATTTTCGAGACCTGCTTCGTGGGCGATTTTCTCTTTGATCGTTGCTATGATTATGTTTTCAGGCTGTAAAGGTCCACAAGGCCCAAAGGGACCTCAGGGGCCGAAGGGCAAACAGGGAGCCGTGGGACCGGCCGGGGATGACGGCAGCCAGATCATGGCTGGCAAAGGCAAACCCAAGAAAAGTCAGGGAAAAATTGGCGATTATTACCTAAACAAAAACAACGGCGACCTCTACGGGCCGAAAGATAACAAAGGCTGGGGATCACCCATCAGCCTGAAGGGCCCGCCCGGCAAGGACGGCAAGGATGGCAAAGACGGGAAGGACGGCAGCCAGATCTACGCAAAATCCAGAGATCCGAAGCTTTCTGACGGCAGTCTCGGCGACTTTTGGCTTAATACCCAAACCTACGATCTTTTTGGTCCCAAATTTGAAGCAACAGACCCAAATGGCGCCACCTTTATATCATGGGGTAACCCTATCAACCTGAAAGGCACGGCCAATGTCATGTACTCCGACTGGATTAAACCCCAGAAATGGAAGGAAGGGGTGCAATATGGTGATAGTATTCGCTATTTTGATATTTCAGCCAATGCCATTACCAAGAACGTGCTCGATTCGGCCGCCGTTAATGTTTATGCGAAATTTACTAATACGGCGTCTGTGTATCCACTTCCCGTAGCAAAGGGATCTATACCAGCAATTGCTGATAGTTGGTACTTTAACATAAGCAAACAAAATTTGCATATAGCTTACTTTGATCCGGATAACCCCTTAACTTATCCCCAAACGGCATCACTTGACAACAAATTCCGGTATGTCATTATTCCCGGGGGTAGCAAAGTATCCAAAGCGGATCTCAAAAACATGTCCTACAAAGAAGTAAAAAAACGCTTCGGTATCCGGCATTAGCATAAGGGCATATATTAGTCAGTCATTCAAGAGCGGCAGGCTCAAGCCTGCCGCTTTTATTATTTGGGATATTTTCATATCACATTCGTTTATCAATTTTTTGGAAAATTTGTCCCCATTCCGCTTGCCGGTACGCATTATGCTATGTCAACCCTTATGAATCACAGGAAAAATTATGAAACGATTATTACAAAGAATACCGGCTCTGATCATTTTAATTTTTGTTATTTACGCTTGCAGTGATAATAGCAGCGGTCCGGATCACTCGAATATGATCACCAGGGACCAGGCGAGAACAGCCCTTGTGCAGGTTATTCAGAATCACAGTTTAAGTGTACCCGGCCGGGCAAATCTGAAACGGGGAAAAAACTCATCAAATAATCTAAATTTATCTGTTCAGAACTATATTAAAACGAATAAATATAAAAAATACAGGAAGGGCCCCAGGGGTCCCAACTCCAAATATCTTGAGGAGCATATAGATATTGGACCGGATGGTAATTTTATTCCCCGGGGCAAATGGCGCGATAATCATCCCAATGTATGTAAAGAGCAGAATCGATATATGAAAGGGGCTGTAAAACTGTTGAGCTTTAAGATCTTTGCTATTAAAAACGGCCAAGCGGGATACGACGTTTTTGCCCAATATATTGATGTTGAAACCGGGCAGATAGAAGCACAGAAAGAGGCTGAAGGCAACAAACTTCGCAAAGCAATCGGCAATGCCTGGGATAAGCTTCATAAAGTTAAGTCATGGGGTGGTTTCGCAGGGCCATGCGGACAAAAGAAGGGATTGACACTACGATTTAATGCCAAGACGCTTATTCACGGTCAAGGCAATAATGGTGGCTCAGCGACCATAACCGATTCAACCACTGCCGAAATTAAGCTCACTTACAATACGAAAAAAGGTATATACGAGGGCAGCGGCAAACTTAAATTCGTCAAATTTGACGTTTCTGTGGCTAATAGCTGTCAAGCTCCAGCGGATGCCGGTTTTAAGGTAACGAAGTTGATTATGGATAACAGCGGGAGTATAACAGAGGCCGACATCCGATTTTTTGACTGGAAACAAGGTTCTTGCACGATTAAGGGACGTTCTTTTAAAGAGTCCCCACCGATGCCAACGGTTTGGCCGATTTTTCACAAGAGTGAAGTAATCAGGGGCATAAAGGATGATTCTAAATCCGGCCCTTGGGCGGTTGAAAATGTATATGCGATCAAAAAATGGAAGAGCGTGTCGGGGAATGAAAAAATTATTGGCAGGAAATCCTATGATCACAAAAAAACATTTAAGGGGAGCGATTCGATTGGAAAGGCTTCGGAGAAGACGCTCATCGAGATCAGGCGTTGATCATCATCGAAATAAAGGCACAGAGAACATTATTTTTTTGAAAGGCTGAATTTTTAGTCGCTCTGCAAATAAGTTTGACTTGAAGAAGATCTTCCGATTTTAGTCTTAACCTATTTGACCTATATATTGGCCGCTACCTTTGAAGTTTTTTTCGTTCGATTTGTGCTTATTCCGGGCGGAGTAAGCATATCCAAAGCGAATCTCAAGAATATGCCCTACAAGGAGCTAAAAAAACGTTTCGGTATTCGGCATTAGCACATGTATCATTCATCCAATCAAGGACGACGGGATTGAGCCCGTCGTTTACACTAAGATGCGTTGGCTTCCAGCAGGCTTCATCCCGCAGGCTGGGGCCTGTTCTGTATTATTAATTTTTCTTTTGGGAAGGTGTGTTAAAAAAATCTTTGTGAGAATTGCTTATTTGCCATCGGAAAGCAGCGCCCGGGCTTTATCGGGCTTGTGATTCATTTTATATAGCATTGCCAGATCCCGACGTGCAATATTCGTACGCCAGTCATCAGTCCCAAAACGACTGTTAAACGAATGATATACGTGTCGCAGGATGGGGATATTCTCTTTGAAATTTCCCTGCATGGCCCGGCTTATAGCCAACCCCGCCTTGGCGCTCAATACCTGCCAATGATCGGAGGGAAGGATGTTGCTTAGAATATGGTATCCTTTAATGAGCATTTTCTCAGCTTTTTGAGGCTGTCTTTCTTTGATTTTGAGTAGTCCATAGCGCACATACGATTCAGCTATTTGAGGATGATGCGGTGGCAAAAGTTTAAGGCGCATACCTAAAGCCAGCTGATGAAGTGAATCGGCTTTTTGCAGTTTGCCCCACCGCTGGTAAATAAATGCCAGATTATTATAGTCATTGGCTACCGAGGGATGCATCTTTCCATAGGTATGGAGATCAAAATTCAAATTCTTTTTTATCAGCCTGGCTGCCTGCCTGAATTTCCCCTGAGCCTGTAAGGCGCTTGACAAATTATTTAATGTGATAGTAATGGATGAGGAGTCATTATTTGCTCTGCTCAATTTCAAGGACTTCTTGTAAACCATTTCGGCTTTTCGGTGATTTCCTGTTTCATTAAAAATCAGGCCGAGATCATTATAAATACTCACCATCAGTTTATTATCTTTAAGACCGTTCATCGTTTTTAGGATCTGCAGGGCACGTGAATTTAAATGCTTCGCCTGTTTAAAATGACCGGTTCGGGATTCTTGATAGGCAAGAGTGCGAAGAGAGCTGGCATATAAGTTGGTAGCAGTTGCATCGCGTTCTTTTTGTAACTGAATGGACTTTTGTAGAAGGGGGCCAGCCTTATCATACAGCCCCATATCGTTGTAGATGTTCCCAATTACCTGAAGTAGTTCCGCTTTAACAAGGGGTTGATTCTGCAGACCGCTGCTAATGTTTTGAGCTCCCTTATTTATCACTTTTTGCAGGGTGATATTTTGATTTGCCTGCCAAAGGGGATCCGATTGTTCAAAAATATTGGCAATGAGATTCTTTACCCGGAGAGCTTTTTGGGCCTCCTTTCGGGCTTTATTTCGTTCCTGCCGCATATTGATGACATAAAGCGCGCCAAATATTCCAAAGCACAGCAAGAAAAATGTTACTGCTGCCATGCTTTTTATATGTCTCTGTATGAATTTTGAGGTATTATACCGTAAAGTATCATCGCGAGCCAGAATGGGCAGATTATTATCCCGTCTTTGCAGATCCTCCAACAATTGTTCCGCAGAATTGTAACGGGCCTCCGGTTCTTTGCGGAGGGCTTTCATCACGATTGCGTTCAGATCACCCCCGAGGTGATTGATGAGTTCGGAGGGATGGGTGTCGCGATGCCGGCTGATTTTATTCTGCTGGGCTTCAGGCAGCCGGGCTAATAGTTCGGAAGGCCGTTTTGGCTTTTTATTTCGGATAATCTCTTCAATTTCAGTGAGGTTTTTATTTTCCCAATCAAAAGGATGAGACCCGGCCAGCAATTCATACAATATAATGCCAAGGGTATAAGTGTCGGTCACCGTGGTAGCCGGTTTATGCTCAATTTGTTCGGGGGCAGCATAGCCAAGGGTGAGCATTCGGGCACCGGTCTGCGTCTGAAATAGCGTCGTTTCCGGATTCTCCGGTTCCATAAGTTTTGCAATGCCAAAATCCAATATCTTGGCTTGTCCATCACCGGTTACCAAAATGTTGGATGGCTTTAGATCACGATGAATAATGGCATTCTCGTGGGCGTGTTGAACGGCTTCACAAATCGATTGAAACAGCTTTAGGCGCTCTTCAACTGAATACTGGTGCGTATCACAATAGTTAAGCAGCGACTTTCCCTCAATAAATTCCATCACGAGATATGGCAACCCGTCTTCCGTTACGCCGCCATCCATAAGGCGGGCGATATTGGGATGGTCAAGCCTTGCTAAAAGTATGCGTTCTCGTCTGAAACGGGCAATATTGGAGGGCGTATCCATGCCGCGGCGCATCAGCTTAAGTGCAACCGGACGGTCATACGCCTGATCTGTACGTTCTGCCTTAAAGACCGATCCCATGCCGCCATGACCGACCAGCTCCTTCAGCGTGTAATTTCCAATCGTAGTACCGATCAGTGATGAAGCGGATGCCCCGGACGTGCTTTCGGAGAGGTTAGCCAAAATTTCAGGAAAATCGATGACCCTGGTTTTGAGAAAGTCTTCTGTGTCAGAGGCTTCGATTGCATCAAGGAATTCGGTTACCTGCTTCTTCAACTCCTTGTTGTCACCGCAACGACGGTTGATATAGTCTCGGCGTTCATGCTTGTCCAGCTCGAGTGCGGTATCAACAATTTCGTTGATTTTGGTCCACGCTTGTTTCTCCATCGTTGATTTTTTTAATCATTAATGGTTACAGACAGGCCTTTTTATATCAAATACGGCACCCGTTTTCTAATTTTTCAGTTTATTGAACAGCCAGCCCCGGGCTTTGGCCCAGTCCCTTTTTACCGTTCGCTCCGATACGTTCAGGGCATCAGCTGTGGCCTGAACGGTCATCTGGCCAAAAAAACGGAGGGTGACCACCTCGGCCATGCGTTCGTCCAGATTGGCAAGATCCTTAAGTTTTTGGTCGATGTCGATGAGTTCATCCGATTGATGATGCACGTTCAACAGTTCATCGATATAGGTGACATTCTGTTTGTCACCACCACGCTTTTGGGCTTTCTTTTTCCGGGCGTGATCAACCAGGATTTGCCGCATGCATCGTGCGGCAATTGCCATAAAGT
>DASQZL010000014.1:0-13545 GCA_035638715.1 Balneolaceae bacterium | reverse complement strand
TGCAGGAAGTTCGTGAAAAAGAAGCCGATATGTTCTCCCCCTTGAAGGAAACAGATCGTATGGCTCTGAAGCACCAGGTTAAAGGATTGATTTCAAAAATTGATGAACATCTGGAGGATCATTCATGAAATCAATAAAAATTTCTATTCTTGAAAAGAAGTATCCTCTTCGAGTCAAAGAATCTGAAGAAGATACGATGCGGCAAATTGCCCGCTACGTCGATGAAAAATTTAAACAGTACAAAAAAGAGCTGAGTAAGCAACCAGAATCAACGGTAATGGTTTTGGCCGCTCTTAGTATTGCGGAAGAATTGTTTGAAGAGCGCCAGAACAACCAGAAACTCGACCAGCAGGGCAACCGCATTCTTGAAGATGTAAACCAATCAATGGAAGATCTACTGGAAGAAATTAAAAGCTAACTCCATTCTGAATACAGCCATTATTTCCTTATCTTTAGGCTTTTACTTATAAGATATTATCGAATGATCTAAACTTCGACGAATCACTTTCTCTAAGGGTTAAACATACACAAGTGGCCTCACAAATTTTGTTCGGTCGTTAAAATTTTGAAACTACCTGAACACAGCCTCTTTATATGTCCGCCTCAATTACATTACAAAGCTTACGCAATGGCTAAGAAACATTTGAACATTCTCTTTATTGGTGACATTGTTGGCAAACCGGGACTGGATTTACTTAAAACAATTTTACCGGGTCTTATTGAAAAACATGAAGCTGATTTTGTCATCGCTAATGGTGAAAATTCACATAAAGGCAAAGGAATTAACCGGTATATCATACAAGACTTGTACGATCTGGGAGTTCATGTGATAACAGGCGGAAATCATTCGTTTGCCAAGTGGAAGGTCTTTTCTTATATGAAAACAGATCCCAATATCCTTCGCCCGCTCAACTACCCCAATGGGAATCCCGGCTATGGATACACCATTTACGAGTTGCCTGACATTGGACAAAAAGTCGGCGTTTTGAACTTACAGGGCCGCACATTTTTGCCCAACATCGACGATCCTTTCTCCACTGCCGACTGGGCACTGGACAAAATAAAAAAGGAAACAGACATTGTTTTTGTTGATTTTCATGCCGAGGCCACGGCTGAAAAAATGGCTTTTGCCTGGCATGTTGATGGACTTGTTTCGGTGATAGTCGGCACTCACACCCATATTCCGACCAACGATGCCCGAATATTGCCCAAAGGCACAGGATATATTACGGATGCGGGGATGACGGGGTCTTTTGATTCAGTATTGGGCATGGACGCTGATACATCACATAAACGCTTTACCCTGGGCACTCCCCACCGCTATAAACTTGCGGACGGCAATAACCATATTTGCGCCGTTAAATCCACTGTTGACCTCGAAACAAGCGAATGTCTGCATATTGAGGCCATAACCTATCCGGAACTGATCAATAGTAAAATCAATTGATTAGCTGATGTCAGAAAAAAAGATTATTTTACAGGGCAGTCATCTGGTAAAATCATTTCCAAGCAAGACGGAGGAAGAACGTCTCGTTGTGCTGAACGACCTTTCTATTGACATATACCAGGGTGATATTGCTTGCGTGATCGGGGCCAGTGGCAGCGGTAAAAGTACTTTGCTCCATATTTTAGGGGGGCTTGACCGCCCGGATTCTGGTACGGTGAGCTGGAATAACCGGTCGATGTATGAAATGAACAGCGAGGAACTGGCTGACTTCAGAAATAAGAAACTTGGTTTTGTATTTCAATTTCATCATTTATTACCCGAATTTACCGCCCTTGAAAATGTGATGATGCCAAGCCTGATAAGTGGTACTTCATTAAAAAAAGCAAAAGAACGTGCCATGGAATTACTGGATCGATTTGGCATCGCCGGCCGTGCCGATCATCGGCCTTCTGAACTCTCGGGCGGGGAGCAACAACGGGTAAGTATGGCCCGGGCACTTATTAATAACCCGGACTTAATATTATCAGATGAACCGACAGGAAATCTTGATCAACGAAACACAGACATAATTCTCGATATGCTTTTTGATCTACGTGAAATAGATAACGTAAGTATATTGTTAATTACACATGAGAAAGAAATAGCTCAACAAACAGATATCATTTATGAATTGAGTGAAGGGAAACTTCACCCTTTTTAATGATCGCGAAATATTATAATTTCTTCTCATTTGATTGGAATGCTAACGACAAAATAAAGACATGGCAAAGAAGCTAACAAAACAGGAAGTAGAACAAGACCCGCTCTTAAGAACTTATGCCAGTATACAGGCATTTTATCTTAAGCATAAAAATATAATTATTGGATCCGCAGTTGCAGTAATATTGGCAATCGGCCTGGCTATCGGCTATCATTTTTATGAAAAATCACGCAATAACAAGGCTGAGAAAAAAATGGGTCTGGCCGAGGAATATCTATTACGGGGTCAGTATCAAAAAGCTTTAAACGGCTCAAAACAGAATAATACCATTGGCATATTACAAATATTAAAAAAATATCCGGGAACCAAGGCGGGGAATCTGGCCCATTATTACGCAGCAATTTGTGAATATCATCTGGGAAAAACCCAGCAAGCGCTTACCCACCTGAATGGATATAATGTTCCTGATGGAATTCTGGGAGTCGCCCCGCTCTCTTTCAAGGGCGTAATTTTGAATGATTTAGGTAAATACAAAAAGGCAGCCAACGCTTATCTTAAAGCCGCTACATGGGATAAAAACAATACTACAACGCCTTATAACTATTACAAGGCGGCTCAGGCTTTCCACGAAGCCGGCGACCTCGCAAAAGCCAAAAAATACGCACAGCTTGTAGTTAATAATTATCCGAACAGCAACCAGGTTACGGATGCCCAAAAGCTATTGGGACGAATTTCTACAGAAAATAAATAACGGAATTGAGGTGGTCAATAAAGCTTAGCTACTGTAATAATGCGCTGTAGCTAAGCGATTATTTTGTTAATGTGAAATGACTTTTGATAACATTTCTCGCGTTTTTTCCCACAAAGACGTTGAATTTGCCCGGTTCCTCCACGTCTTTCATATTAATATTATAAAAAGACAATTTTTTTGGAGTGATGATGAAATGAGCCTTTTTTGTTTCGCCGGGTTGAAGCTCCAGTTTTTGAAAACCCTTTAACTCTTTAACCGGACGCGTAACGCTGCCTGTTAAGTCTCTTATATATAACTCAGCTGTTGCCTCTCCTTTTCTTTGACCGGTATTGGTGACCTCAACAGAGACCCGCAACGAATCACCCATACCGATGGAATCGGCACTGAGCTTTAAATCATGGTAATGAAAGGTAGTATAGCTTAAACCGTAACCGAATGGGTATAAGGGCGAATTCTTGATGTCGATATATTTCGAAGTGTATTTATTATTCGGATTCATCGGCCTGCCGGTATTTTTGTGATCGTAATACAGAGGCACCTGTCCCACCGTCCGTGGAAATGTTACCGTCAATCTCCCGGACGGATTATAGTCGCCAAAGAGTACATCACTAATGGCCGGGCCACCCTCGGTTCCGGGAAACCATGTTTCAAGAATGGCCGGAATATGCTTATTTGCCCAACTTATAGTCAGGGGGCGTCCGTTCATCAGTACCAGGACTACGGGAGTACCCGTTTTTTTTATGGCCTTTAACAGTGCCGGTTGATTGCCCGGAATATCCAAGTGCGCACGGCTTGCTGCTTCACCACTCATATCCCGGCTTTCACCCAATACGACTACGGCTGCGTCGGACTGACGGGCAATTTTTTCAGCCTTTGCGAAACCGGCTGTGGATGAATCGCGAATACCTGTTCCCCGGGCATATTTAATATCCGTTGATGGCGAAACTGCTTCTTTGATGCCCTGCAACACGGTAATATTATCTTGCTTGCGTCCGGCCCCCGACCATGGCCCCAGTAAATCTTCTTTATCGTTGGCAAGCGGACCAATTACGGCCAGTTTTTTGATGTTCTTTTTTAGCGGAAGCAACGAGTTCTTATTCTTCAATAAAACAAATGACTTTTTGGCTACTTCCCGCTCCTTCTGTTTATTGGATTTACTTAATACTTCCTTTTTCTGACGCTGTCTGTTACAGTACCGGTAAGGATCTTTAAAGAGTCCCAGTTTAAATTTCATCCGAAGGATTCTCCGCACGGCCTGGTTTATTTGCGCCTCACTTACCTTCCCCTCCTTAATTAATTTCGGTAGTTCTTTTAGGTAGACCCCGCCCTGCATATCCATATCCACATTGGCATTCAAGGCCAATGCTGCTGCCTGCTTATTATTTTTTGCGATGCCGGCCGTCACCATTTCGGGTATTGCCGTATAATCCGTAACGACAAATCCATTAAAATTCCATTCATTCCGTAAAATTTTATTCAATAAAAATTTATTCCCACTGGAGGGCACGCCGTCAAATTCTGTAAGAGCAGGCATCACAGAGCCAACTCCCGCTTTTACGGCTGCTTTATAGGGAGGCAGATACACGTTTCTCAACAAACGCTTCGACATATTGACGGTGTTATAGTCGCGCCCGCCAATGACCGCACCATATGCTGCATAATGCTTTACGCAGGCCATAACCGTATGAAGGCTGCCAAGATTTTGTCCCTGAAAACCATGAACTGCAGAAGCTGCAATTTTTGAGCCCAAATACGGGTCTTCGCCGGCCCCTTCTACGATACGTCCCCACCGCGGATCACGGGCAATATCGACCATAGGGGCAAACGTCCACTGTAATCCTGCTGCCGAAGCCTCTCTGGCCGCGATACTGTCAGCTTGTCCAATTAGATGCGGATTCCACGTGGCCGCCTCCCCCAATGGAACGGGGAATATGGTGCGAAAGCCGTGAATTACGTCATAACCAAACAATAAGGGAATGCCCAGCCTCGAGTTATTAACCGCCATCTTTTGGAGTTTACGAGTGAAGTTAGCACCATAAGCGTTAAATACCGCCCCGACCCGGCCCTGCTTGATAAGTTTTTTGTAATTGCTTCGCATTGTCGGACCCGTTTTAGCCAGGCTGCTTGTAAAAAGCGTCATTTGCCCTACCTTCTCCTGTAACGTCATTTTACTCAGCAGGGAATCGACTTTTTGGGTAATCGAATCAGCAGGTTGGTTGTACCCACTTATTTTTGTTTGGCGCTGAATAGCCCGGACATTTTTACCAGCTCCGAATATGCATAGGATTAGCACAAAAATGGGAGTTAAAAATTTATAAAAAGTTGATGATGCGCTTAAGTTCATTTCTCAAGTCTATTAGAATTAGGAGTAATATTAGATAATTTGAATAGTATAGTCCGTTTTTAATAATTGACGTAAGGGGGCTTCAGTTTGAGTTTACGCACTCGATTCTTATCACTAAAAACATCTTCACATCGCATTTTAAGATACTAAATATCAGGACTACTAAAACCCAGCTTTTTAAGTCCTCTCTTAATTTCAGGCGCTGACATAAAGAGCTTCCATAAAAAGCCGGAGCGATAATTTTCAATCATGTCAACTATAGGTCCTTCATCAATCGCCAGATAACGTTTAGGATACCAGTTTTTCCCTTTGCGAAAAGCATCATAAAACCCGTAGCGTCCCCACAGGGAATCGCCGAGATTATAATAGAAATTTTTTAAAACTTTCATCGAATATTTTGGCGTATAAGGGAAGGAGGATAGAGCTGCTGTAGGGGCAATCACACCATCATCCTTGCCAGGCTGATGGGCCGCATATCCAATCTTGCCATTTTTTTTCATGTCGTAGCTGGCAGTTAATCCCCAATCGTTTTTGCCGTATCCCTTATAGCCATCCGGATCCTTAATGCACCATTCTCTGTTGATGAGTGTCTGATCCTTGTTCTCTTTCCAATAGTTTGCATATTGATCGTGAAGCCCATGAGGATCCAATCCTAAATAGGAATAATGTGCCCAGAACAATGGTCCACCATATTTCTTAGCGCCGTCATGTCTTAAAGCAAGCTTGTAACCATATGTTGTGACGGGTTCATCAATAGCTCCACCGCGGGCCCATCCCTTGTGATATACGGCTGCCGGCACCCCGTGAGTGGGCGATGAGGCAGCCAAAATATAAGTGATTAGTGTTTCATTATATCCTTTGATAGGAAAATTCATAGCCCAGCCATAATCG
This sequence comes from Balneolaceae bacterium, assembly GCA_035638715.1. Lineage (GTDB taxonomy): Bacteria > Bacteroidota > Rhodothermia > Balneolales > Balneolaceae > SMO-BIN1. The sequence continues at coordinate 7,412 of DASQZL010000014.1, read as the reverse complement.
GGTGACCAATGCCAATAAAGAATATCCTTGCCGCCTTTTCTGTACCAGTTCCAATTTACCTGTCTCCATAGTTTATTCATTTTGGCTGCCAATTCATGCGCTTTCTTTGTATGCATTTTTCTAAGATACTGCCGTGCACAAATCAGTCCCTGCACCATATAAGCTGTTTCCACCAGATCGCCGCCGTCGTCCTTTTTGCTGAAGGGCTTTACTTTACCCGTTTTACCGTGCAGCCAGTGGGGCCAGGCTCCGTGAAAACGATCCGCATTAGCCAAAAAATTGGTGATTCTTTGCAGTCGGAGAATGCCCTGCTGACGGGTAATGAAACCCCGTTTCATACCGACCAAAATAGCCATCACCCCAAAACCGGACCCCCCGGTCGCTACAATGTTTTTATCATGCTGCGGATAAACTCCATTTATATTGATGCGCTCCCGCGCCATTCCGCTATGAGGTTCTGCCCCGTTCCAGAAATATTCAAAGGTCTTTTTTTGAACCAGTGTCAATAAAGAATCATCTGATATTTTTCGGGATCCCGTCAGATTATTTTTAGAATTACTACAGGCTACTACTCCTAAAACAAGCGCAAATAAAAATAAGCTGTATTTTAAATTGATTCTCATGGCATTAATATTTTTATCAGAACTAAAATAAAAAACAGCTTCTACAAATTCTGTATTTTCATTCAGACCTCTGATACCAATTTGAAGTTTTTAATATCTGTAGTAATAAAAAATCGTGACAGTGCAGAAAACTCCCTCCTTTTGCAAGATAAAATAATTCATCAGAGACATTTTTAGTCTGCCTATATAATAACCTCAATACTCTGATAGTTTTTGATAATATCATTCATTTACGAACAATGGAAAAACATTTAGCCGGCCCTGCTTGTCTATTTAAATTTACTGGCCCGCTCCGGCAGTTTCAATCTTCCGAAACAATCTGAGGCTCCGATTTTGACTCTGCTAAAAAATTTTTCTCGCGGAATAGCATACCTATATGCTGAAACGGAGGTTTTCATTCATGTCCGCGCAATTCAGAATTGCTGACCTGACTGTAGTGTAACAGAATGGGCACATTTTTCCTTCATCATTTCTGTTTATAAATGTCTATCTATTGGCCGAAGCCGGGATTTTGTTTTACGTTCCCCAATTCAATCTCCTGCTGCGGAATGGGATAAACACTGTCTTTTTTCGTGTAATTCCGACCCAGTGCCTGAAGCACCTGCTGTGCCCGTCCTTCACGTCGCAAATTGAAAAAACGGTGCTGTTCCATGCCCAGTTCTACACGTCGCTCATGCCATATATCGTGCAATAACTGCTGACCAGTAGCCGTAACGTCCGGTAACAATTTTTGCGTCTTCATATTTACCTGGAAGGTTTGTGTACTGGTAGAAACGTTGCTGCCATTATTCGACTGCATGACTCGCTCTATAGACAAAGTCACAAGCTGGCCGGGAGACAGCGATTTTAGCTGATTTCGGTAAGCTTTCGACGTGCTGACGGGCTTGCCATTGACCGAATGGATAACATCAATATGCTTAACGATTAGCGGCGATTGGGATTGATAAAGTTTCCAGTCAAAGTTTTCCAATTTTGTACTGGCAGCCGGCCCGCCATCCTGAACGAACCGTATAAAAGGCTTCCCTTTAATGGTTTTGGCAAACTGTTGGGGCTGCGCTGTTCCCGCCGCCAGCGTATCAGCCAGGAAGGAAGAAAGCGGCTCAACCTGAAGTCCCAGCGTTGCTGTTTGACCACTTCGGGCGCGTTTTCGGACCATATTGAGGTATTTTTGCGCCCTGGCCGTATTTCCATTGTGGTAAGCAGCCTCAGCAGCTATCAACAGTACATCCGCATAGCGCATCTTACGGACATTCACACCGCTGTTACTTGTCCCCCCCGGTGTATTGATCGAGGTAAAGGATTTTTGATTATATCGCTCACGCCCTTTGTAATAACGTTTAATATTGGGATTGTCGCGTACAGTGAGTCCATCAGGAGTTTCCTCATAATCAAACAAAATGGTGGATTCCATACGGGGGTCACCGGGTGCATAAGCTTTAACCAGATTGTGCGAAGGCATATTAAATCCCCACCCATAATTGGGGGTTCCACGCACACCCTGTGTTACGCTGTACATCGTACCACCGGTACGGTTGGCCACTGCCTTAGCCTGTATAGAAAAAATTGTGCCTGAACTGTTTTCACCCTGCTTCGTGAAAATTTTACCATAGCTGGATAGCAGCGAATATTGATCGGAAGTTATGACTTTCTGCGCATAATTCTCTGCCTGCTTGTAGTTGTGCATAAATAAATACACTTTGGCGAGATAGGCGTTAGCTGCTCCCTTGGTAGCCCGACCTACATCGGCGCCTTCGTATTGAGCGGGCAGATTCTTTGCGGCATCCTTCAAATCGTGGACAATGAAAGCGTAGGTTGAATCTATGGATGCCCGCTTCTTATGAAAATGACCTGGTTTCAGGGGTTTCTGTACAAGGGGAACTCCTCCGAATGCTCTCACCAGGAAGAAGTAGAAATAGGCTCTCAGAAACTTATTTTCAGCAATCAACCGCTGTCGAAGCTGCGGATTCATATTTTTTATTTTCGGAATATTCTTTATCGCCTCATTAGCCCGGAAAATCCCTTTATAGACAGAATTCCATACTCCTATAAAAGCCGGATTAGAGGCATTAAAGGTAAAATTGTGGATTCTTGTCATATAACTTGCATCGCCCTGTGTACTCCCCTTGTTGGCATCGTCAGAGGCAATATCGGTCATGCCGAGAAAATTAAAAGCAAGGATATTAAAGCCCTTGGTCGATGCATAAGTGGCATTGGTAGCCCGTGTCGCATCGCTTTTATTGCGCCAGAAATTTTGGACCGTCTGTTGCCCCCTTGGCGTTTGATGCAACAGGGAATTTTTACAACCAGCCAAAAAAAGGACGATTAAAAAACCAATTGCAATAAGTGACAAAGATTTTTGATTTCTGAATGTCTCCATAGCTAAATTCTCATTTGTATTAATTGCGTGAATTAAGGAAAATCGTGTCAAAATTTAAGTTGAACCCCAAATGTATAGGTTGAAGCAATGGGATAAGGCGTATCATCTATACCGGTAGCAATAACATTATTATTAGCTATTTGCGGTGAATACCCGGTGTAATTGGTGATTGTAAAAGGATTCTCAGCATCCACATATACCCGAATATGACTTACCTGAAGGGTATTGGTCACGCCGGCAGGGAAAGTATAACCGAGTTGTATATTGTGAAGTTTTACAAAATTTCCACTCTGAAGAAACTGATCCGTATGATAATTTGAACCTTCCGTAAGCCGCGGCTGAAAATGACTGGTTCCAGGTCCGTGCCAGCGTTTCAAAAAACGGGCCGGGTAATTCAGCAAACGAAATCCCCGGGCGGCTCGTCTCGCATTTAGAATTTTATTACCAAATTGGCTATTAAAACTTGCGCTCAAGTCTAAATTCTTATAGCCTACCGATAAATTCAGACCTGCTGTAAATTTTGGTATTGGTGAACCTAAATAAACCTTGTCGGCAGGTGTAATACTTCCGTCACCATTGGTATCGGCAAAGATATTATCTCCCACTTTTTCGCCGTTCAGAGTAGGAGTATTTTTAAGCTGTTGCTTATTCTGTATCACCCCGATAATCTTATAACCGTAAAAGGAGCCAATGGGATGGCCCGGAGCTGTTCGTGTGGTAAAACCAAGATTACGTCGGTTACCAGACAAAATCTTATTTTGATTTTTACCGAGGCTAAGCACTTCATTATGTACAGTTGATCCGGTAAATTTTATATTATAGGTAAAATTACCGACGTGATCCTGCCAGCTCACGTTCAAATCAAACCCCCTATTTAATACGGAGGCTGCATTTACTACAGGGGCTCCTGCTCCAACGTGTGGCGGAATGGGAACGGTAGTAAGAATTTTACTCGTTTTTTTATGATAATAGTCTAACTTTGCTTGAAATCGGTTGTTAAATAATCCAAGATTTAATCCGACATTCAATTGCTTGTTCACTTCCCATTGAAGTCCGGGATTAGCAAGTGCAGTGATAGTGGCGCCGGGCACAACCTGCTGATTTTGTCCAAACACATAATCCAGCCCTGAATTTACAAGTGGGATGGCCGCATTACTGTTAATTTTATCGTTACCCACCTCTCCATAACTGGCACGAAATTTTAAATTATTGATAGCAGGTACATTGAAAAAGGGTTCCTGCGAAAGGCGCCAGCCCAAAGCCAGGGAGGGGAAATATCCAAAACGATTTTCAGGCCCGAACCGAGAGGATCCATCTGCACGAAAAGTAGCGGTAACTAAATAACGATTTTTGTATGAATAATTCGTTCTTATAAAATATGACAACTTTCCCGAAGAGTGGGAGGTGTTTGTATTTGTCTGCCCCTGCGTCTGCCCTGCATTCAGGAAGTAAAGATTGGGGGCCGAACCCGGGAAATTTATTCGTCTCCCCCCAAGGGTTTCATATCGTGTTTTTTGGAATATAAGACCACCTTTTACTTTCAGGCGGCTACCTTTCCAGTTATTTTTGTAACGCAAAGTATTTCTCGAATACCAGTTGGTATGGTTATTATCCATAACCGTCAAGCTGTTATGCCGGTTCTGTTGAATAGGAGAGACGTAATAAACGGGGTTAAAATTTTTATTTTGATGTCTTTTAAAATCGAGATTGAAGCTTGATTTAAGCTGTAAGTTTTTAAGAAAATCAATTTTGATAAACGCATTGCCCACTGTCCGGTATCCGAATCCGTGGTTGTGGTTATAAGCCAGTTCAGCAGCGGGATTGCCATCGCCCCCGTTTTTACTGGTATTGGTAAATCCACCATTTTTATTGCGGGGCTTCAGGGTTGGGTCGGCTTTTAGTGCTTCATAAGCCAGGTTTCCCGGAGCATTATTTTGATCATTGTAGTTAAATGAGATATTATGACCCACTGTTACATGATCAGAAAGGAAATACTTGTTGTTCAGGCGCAGTGATACCCGCTGATAACCAGATCCCCGAACAACCCCGTTCTGTTTAAAATAACTACCACTTATATCATACACATAATTTTTATTACCGCCACTGGCTGAAAGTGTGTAATTCTCTTTGGGAGCCATATTATCAAAAATCACCTGTTGCCAGTCGGTACCTTTTCCAAACTGCGAGGGATTTTGAAAAGCAGGCTGGCCACCGGCATTTTTTCGTGATTCATTCGCCAGCATGGCAAATTGCCGCGCATTAGCCATATTAATTTCATGGCTTACGCGCTGTACGCCATAATATGCGTGGGCGCTTACAGAATGATGACCGGGCCTTCCGTGCTTAGTGGTAATAATAATAACACCGTTTGCGCCCCGCGATCCATATATTGCTTCGGCAGATGCGTCTTTCAAAATGCTGAAAGATTTGATGTTATCCGGATTCAAAAATGAAATATTATTAGTAAGTGTCCCATCGACCACATATAGCGGACTGGCATTATTAAGCGTCCCGACGCCACGAATACGAACTATCGGTTGTGAATTCGGGGCGCCGCCTGATGGAGTAATATTCACTCCCGCAACTTTACCCTCAAGGCCTGTAAGAGCTGAAGAAGTCGGTACTTTTGATACTTCACTCCCACTCACCGAGGATATCGAGCCCGTAATATCACGCTCCTGCTGTTTTCCATAGCCCACAACAACTAATTTTTGTCCATGAATAGTCACTGGTTTTAGAGTGACATTAATCACAGATCGACCATTAATTTTAATTTTTTGCTTCTTATATCCTATATAAGAAAAAACCAAGGTATTATGACCAGAAGGGACTGTTAAAGTATATTTCCCTTTTGCATTTGTGGTCGTACCCTGCGAGGTGCCCGGTACGCCAATATTTACCGCCGGAAGAGATTTACCCGTTTTGCTTGAGGTTACTGTACCATGAATTTTTGTCTGCTGTGCACTTGCGGTTCCTGCCAAAAATAAAAATAAAATAAAGACGAATATACTTTCTTTTATTGTCTCCCTCATAGCCATATAAATGAATTCAAAAGTTTAGGTAAAAATTTATTGCCATTTTCAAGTCGTACCAGCTAATGCGAACCTAAGTTAAAAATTAATTATTGTTTTCCAAAAATTTATTATTTTTTGCATTTATTATTATATATTTTTGCATATATTATTCAGGTAAATATCAATTAATTATTATTTTTTTACATTATTATTGAATATATATATTAATATATATGATAAATAAATTTAGAACCTTTTTGCAAGCTTATTATTTTTTCAATTATTTAATTTAATATTATATTTTTTTTTGCATGATTATGCAAAATAATATTTTTTTATATATTTTTAAATTAGCTTGATATACATGGACGTTTTATCAAACTTTTCCTTAAATTTTTTAATTATTATTTATATTTTTTTATACAAATAAAGCATAGGACAATTAGAAGGTTTTGAGGTATGAAAAAAGTAATTTTAAAAGATATCGCAGAAGATACGGGGTATTCCATTTCAACGGTTTCACGTGTTCTTAATGGATCGAATAAAATCAGTGCCGACACAAGGGATAAAATTTTAAAAAGCGCAAGAAAGCATGATTACAGATCACCCCGCAAAAGAAATGCCCGCTCCTCAACACAAACTATCAACATTGCACTGGTGGCAACAGACTTTACTGAGGGTGAGTTTTACGTCTCTTTTTTTAACGGCTTAAACAGGGCTGCCCGAAGAAATAATATCCGTCTTTTTTTAGCAGGAGTGGAAAATAAAATGCAGGAAATTTTGGGCATAATGAAAGAAATCACTTTCACTTATGACGGCGCCATTTTATTCATCCCGGAATTCAAAAGAAATGATTATGCTAAAATAAACAGTATTCTCCCCCCGAATTTTCCGGTTGTTTCAAATGCGCTAATCGAAAACCCGGTATTTTCCACGATTACGTTTGACAGCTACAGCGGCGGGCATCTGGCAGCTAACCACTTTGAAGAAAAAAAACACACAAAAGTAGGGATTATTAAAGGTGCTGTTGAGCGGGCCGAATCGCGCTTCCGTTTCAATGGTTTTGCAGATTACGTCCAAAATCACGACGATATGGAACTTACCTGGAGTTATGATGGTGATTTTACATTCCAATCAGGTCACAATGCATTTGAAGCATTTGATAAACTCCAAAACAAACCCAGTGCCATTTTCGCCTGCAATGACGCAATGTGTAATGGATTTATGGAAGCGGCTATCGCTAAAAATTACCGGTTCCCCTCGGATGTGGCCATCATGGGATACGATGACCTGCCGGTATGCCGACACAACCGTCCTACCATGTCTTCCATTCGCACCAACTTTGAGCAGCTGGGCTATGCAACGATGAAACTTTTGCGAGAGCACTTATCAAATCCC
>DASQZL010000013.1:0-4733 GCA_035638715.1 Balneolaceae bacterium | reverse complement strand
GGTCCGACTTGTCTCTTTTGGTATCTCAGGCTTTGTTAGTAACAAGCCATTCTTTCAGCTGTGCAAATAAATCAGTCTTATCAGGCCCTATTTAAATTTTTTATCTTGAACTTATATTATTTACAAAGGTTTTAATGGATTGATAAAGAAAATGGTTGATTCTGCACATATCCCGGGCATAAAAAAGGCTATTCTTTTCAGCAAAATTCTGCTTCTCTTCTGGTGCCTGTCATTGATTGGCTCTGTGGCAAAAGGAAAGCCGACAAAAAAGGATACAAGCCAACATATTCTTTGGAAAGTGACCTCAAAAGATGGGCAGACAGGCTATTTAGTAGGTTCTGTGCATGCCTTAAAACCAAACATTTATCCTCTTGCCACTGTTTATCAACGGGCTTTCAAAAATTCCGATCAGCTGGTTTTTGAGGTTAATATTGATAGTTTGAAAGCGCATCGATTCTCATTAATGCGTCGCTTTGGCTATTTGCCATCAGGAACAATGCTTAAAGACACTCTCTCCGGGCAAACCTACCAATTGCTCAAAAAGCAACTTGGCAGTCTGGGTTTACCGATCGCCCGGTTTCAGCATATGAAGCCCTGGCTGGTTTCCATCGTGATCATGGATATGAAGCTGCGGAAAGCCGGCTACCAGGAAGGCATTGATCAACATTTTTTCACAAGAGCCCAAAAAGCCGGTAAACAGCGAATTGGGCTCGAGAGTCCGGCTTTTCAGTTTCGTTTGCTTGATAATCTTTCCTCAGTTCTAACGGAAAAATATATCAAACACAGCCTGCATAAAGCTGACCGAACAGTAAGCCAGATTAATAAAATTGTATCGGCCTGGAAACGGGGTGACGTTACCCGGCTTGATTCTCTGGTAGACGGTGCAATGCGCCGCGATAATCCAGCACTTTACAAGGCCCTTGTTTTAAAACGAAACCGCAATTGGATGCCTAAAATCATGCGGTTGCTCAATAATTCGAAAACCACGATGATTATTGTGGGCGCCGGTCATATGGTCGGAAAAAATGGACTCGTATCGCAACTCCGCCGGCAGGGCTACCAAGTTCAACAGCTTTAAAAATACATGGCTACTACAGGCGGAATAGATTTCCACAGAAAATCTACGTGAAATTCAGGAAATATTCTGAATTGAGGTCAAATGTGATTTGTCCTCTGAAATAATGGTGATTGAATTGATTCTAATATCATGGCACAAAACGAAGCTATCAATCTTCGGATTCTTCATTCACTTTTATTCAGAATTTTCCTGACTGTCACCGGGAGTTTTGACTGAAAGGCGTTTAATCACCGGAACAGTTCCGGTAGCAATAATGGTAGCACCCACAGCTACAAGCCCAAGTACAATAAATAAATGTGTATACAGCGGCAGCGTAGCCTGATAGAGCGTGTTGTTAATTTGTTTAAGCGCCTGCTGTGTTGTATCAGGCAGCGAAGAGACGGCAGGAAGCTGCTGAAGCAAGTGCTGAATTTTTGGAGGGAAGCCGTGAAATCTCTGTTGCACTTCATGCGAGGCTTTATTGAGTGCCTGGGTACTGGTGGGCGACCCATTGAGCCAATAACGGAATGCTCCCAGGTTTAGGCTGGAAAGCGTTTGCTGTAAATTTTCCGGTAACTGCGTGAAATTCGATCGTGCGGCAGCCGGAACAAGTTTCAATACCTTGCCAACCTTGTCGGGCACACTTGCGATGTTAGCGACAAGACTGCCCAAAAATTGTGAGATGCCCGTTGCAAGCAGCCACGCGCCCATAAATACGCCCCGCAGCCGCGGCGCAATGAAACGCGCTACCATAGCAAGGCCGAGTCCGCTGATTAACAGTTCGCCAAAAGACTGGAAAAAATACCCGGCAACCATCCACCAGGGCGAAATAATGTAGCCGGAAGTGAAATGACCGCTCAGCCCGTATGTAAAGAATCCTATTCCCAGCATGAAAAATCCAAGGGCAAACTTGCTGGCGATACTGAGGTCTTTTTCCTGCTCACCAAGTCTGTTATAAACAAAAGCGATGATTGGTGAAAGAATCCAGATCCACAGGGGATTGAGCACCTGGAATTGTTCCGGCGGAATGTGATAACCAAAAAGATGAAGGCGTACATTGCGCAGTGCAAAAAGAGTCAGGGATGTAGACATTTGTTGATAAAAAACAAAAAACAGAATTCCCTGCAGCGTAAGAATGCCCGTTGCTATCACTCCATTACGCTCTGAGATATCGCCCGTTATCGCAACATAGGTAAAAAGACCAACCAGTCCTGCCGCCGCCGACCAGACGATATACTTGGCAACTGTTACATTATGAATAACAAGTGCGATGATCACAGAAACCACAAAGGTACCTACCAACACTGCAAGAAGACGAAGAATGGAAAGCGGCTCAAAGTCGGGTTTGGAGCCGACGTGAGAAAGGTATTTGCGCATGAAAAGAAAATTGGTGATTCCGAGCGTAAGCCCTATTGCCGAAACGCCAAAAGCGATATGCCAGCCAAAATGCACACGTACGATTGGGGTCAGGATCTGGCTGGCAAAGGCTCCCAGATTGATGGACATGTAGTAAAGCGTAAACGCACCGTCAAGCGCTGATTCGTCATCTTCATATAGCTGGGAAAGCAGGTTATTCGGATTCGCTTTAAACAGACCATTGCCAGAGGCAATCACGCCAAAAGCAAAAAACAGGAACCAGTTTGGCCCGGGAATTGCAAGTAACAAATAGCCGATACCAAGTACGATTGCTCCAAGCATCGTCGTACGCCGTGTACCAAGGATGCGGTCGCCAATCCAGCCACCCACAATGGGCGTCGTATAAACCATGGCGGCGAAAGCTCCCCACGTTAAATTTGCATGCGTATCACTGAACCCAAGATATTCCTTAAGGAATACGACGATCAAAATCTGCATGCCGTAGTAGCCAAAACGCTCCCACATTTCGATCAGGAACAGGGCTGTAAAACCAAGCTTTCTGCTGGGGGTGTCGGTTGATTTATTATTCATAAGCGGTTAAACGATAATGATAAATATTCTAATTTAGCGTAAATATAAATTCACAGCCCGTTTATTTTTTCGTCGATATGACAGAGCAAGTGATATATTAAAAGTTATATTTCAAATCAGCAAAAGCAACAAAGGGCTTAAACACAAGTTATGCCGAACCCGGATTTTTCCATTGTATAAGTCAGCGCGTCGTGCAATGTATTCTGTTTTTCATCCTGCCCCGTGAAATCAGCCTGGCATGATCACTCTCAAAATTAGCGAAGGATATTAATAATTTATTTAGCTCTTTCTCCAATAGTCACTCCTGTTTTTCTTACCCGGCCGAAACATCAATATTCATGCACCTTTTCGGAAAAAGCAAAATAGTTGAAATCATGTTTACATACAAGCCCGCCTGGCGAATGCACTTAGATCTGCTTCTGTATTGGTATCAAATTTTAGAATATTCAGATAGGATTTTCATACTCTGATAAAGAATTGAATCCTGCACGAACGGTATTTCTCAATAATTCAGACAAAAGAAGGGCTAAAAATTGCTGGTGAATATGTTAGGTTCTAAAGATTATATCACACAAAATCTTTGCGGTTTATTTCACCCTTGAACGGTTCACCTCGTAGATATTTATCAACATTTTTCGCAGCTTCGGCGACACCGTGATTCATAATGCCGGGTACAGCCGACGAATTATGAGGCGATGCCAAAACATTCGGCAGGTCGAGCAGTGGATATTCAAGTTCAAACGAACCGTGGCGCAGCGGTTCCACCCACCATGACTCCAGCCCGGCTTTAAATTCCGGGTGCTTTTTGAGGTGCTCATACAAGTCTTTTTGGTTGATAAGCTCCCCACGGGCCACATTGATGAGGATGGCATTCGATTTCATCCATTCCAGTTGTTCTTTTCTGATCAGCTGACGGGTGTTATTGTTCAACGGCAAAGATAATACGACGATATCACTTGACTCCAAAATATGTTCCAGATCACTTGTTGTGCCGATAAAATCAACAGGTTCATCTGTTTGTCCGGTGGTATTCATGCCAAAAATTTGCGCCCCGAACGCCTTGAAAAGTCTGGCTGTTGCCCTGCCGATACCGCCGAATCCTAAAATTCCAACCGTAGAGTTATATATTGCTTTGCTATATACTTCAAACTGCTTAAAATCACCATTTTGCATGTTTTGATGTTCCTCTCTAAGCCTTTTGGCAAAACAAAGGGCCATGGCCACTACATGCTCAGCAATCGGTCGCCCGTAGGCGCCGGTATTGCTGGCTATTTTAATACGATCGGGAATCTTTTTGAATGGAAAATGGTCAGCTCCCGCTGATATCAGCTGAATGAATTTCACATTTTGCAGTCGTTGATATTCTTCGCCAGAAAGGTCGCGTTCGGGGTTAAACGTCAATAATACTGTAGCGCGTTGCAGTACCTCTTTTCGCTTTTCAGGAGATGTAGAAGCCAAAAAATTTATCGTCCGATTTTTGGTTTGAATATTCTCCTTAATGATCCGCTTTTTTTCCTCATCAAATTCAGGCGTTACTACTATATAGTCGGACATAAATAAATTATTAAGTATGAGCGATTACTTAATTTCTAACAATTTTTAAAACATCACTATTCCTTTTTTTAGAGAAGAAAAATTCTGCTAATTTGGTGTTTAAAAATGAATAAACACAAGCAAGTCGGAAAAGATCCATTAGTTTGATATATTAAGCTAAAAGTTCTTCCACGAA
>DASQZL010000012.1:0-11009 GCA_035638715.1 Balneolaceae bacterium | reverse complement strand
ATCTTTATAGCGGGATGCTTCATTTAAAAGTTGCATGTCCTCATCACTGAGATCCACATTCACGGCTTCTACGAATGCTTCGAGGTGCTGTTCTTTAGTGGCACTGGCAATGGGCGCCGTCACCATCGGTTTATTGATGAGCCATGCCAGCGCTACACCCGCCTGACTGATTTCATGTTTTTCCGCTATGTCATCCAGCGCATCAAGGATACGATAGCCGCGTTCGTTGAAATATTTTTCCACAAAGTCGGAGCGCTCCTGACCAGCCATATCATCTTCGCTGCGATATTTACCCGTGAGAAAGCCGCTCCCGAGCGAGAAATAGGGAATCACGCCGAGTCCTTGCTCCTTGCATACGGGAAACATTTCGTTTTCAAATTTTTTGCGGTCGTATAGGTTATATTCGGGTTGAAGTACTTCATAGCGGGGAAGATCGTGCTTTTCACTAATATTTAGCGCCTTTTTGAGCCGGTCGGCCGAAAAATTTGAAGCCCCGATATTGCGAACTTTTCCCTGTTCGATCAATTTTTGATAAGCGCCAAGCGTCTCTTCCATAGGCGTATTTTTATCATCCGTATGAGAAAGATAGAGGTCGATCTGTTCAATTTGCAGGCGCTTTAGCGAATCTTCCACAGCGTCTAAAATATATGGTTCGGTGAGGTCAACATGACCCTGCCCCATGTCCTTGCCTACTTTGGTGATGATATTTACCTGTTCGCGCACGCCACGATCGGCCATCCAGTTGCCGATGATTTTTTCTGACACGCCGCCTTCATTGCCGTCGACCCATCGTGAATAGATATCAGCCGTATCGATGGTATTGAAGCCGGCTTCGAGCAGATCGTCAAGCATACGAAATGATTCCTGCTCGTCCAGTGTCCAGCCGAACACATTGCCGCCGAATATGATAGGAGGAGTTTGAATATCAGTATTGCCTAAAGGATATTTATCCATAAATTTATATTTATGTATATGCAGTTTGAATTTGTTTGCTGTTCCGTGTGTAAACAATAACGGACGCGATCATAATTCCACATCCGGCCAGCCCGGCGCCTACCCAGTCGGCCGAGGTGAATCCATAACCCCAGGCAATGGGTAAGCCGGCAAGAAATGCGCCAATAGCATTGCCTATATTAAAGGCGCTTTGATTGAGCGACGAGCCCAGCATGCGTGATTCGACCGACGCATTTATCATCATCATTTGGATAGGCGTAGATACGCAAAATGCAAAGAATCCTATCATAAATGTCATAATCAGAACGAATATTTTACCGGAAGCCAGAAAGGTATTCGCCGACAAACCGCCGGCCATCAGAACAAGCGCAATGATGGTTGCTTTGAGTGGATTGAGTTTTTCTGTGATTTTTGCCCCGGTCAAATTACCAACCGTCATGCCGATGCCCGCAATAATCATTGCATAGGTGACAATATCAGCCTGGTAGCCGGCCACATGTGTAACAAGCGGCGCAATATAACTATACCACGCAAAGAATCCGCCGGTACCGATCGTGGTAAGTAGAAAAACGAGCCATAATTGAGGTCGCCTGAAAACTTTCAGATCTTCCATAAAATTTTCGGTTGATGAAGGAGGCAGCTCCGGCATCCAGCTGTAAATGCTGATGAAAGTTGCCAGGCCCAGGATGCCAACGATGATAAAGGCAAAATACCAGCCGTACGTATGTCCCAGGTAGGTGCCAAGTGGCACGCCAACGACATTAGCGACTGTCAATCCGGTAAACATCGTGGCAATAGCCTGCGCTTCCTTGCCGGGCTCAGCCAATTCTCCCGCCACAACAGCGCCAATACCGAAAAAGGCACCATGCGGCAGACCTGCCAAGAATCGAAATACCAGCAATGATGTATAACTATCGGTAAATGCCGAGGCGGTATTGAAAACCATAAACCAGCCCATCAGGGCCAGTAGAACTTTATGGCCCGGCCACTTGCTGCCAAAAGCGGTAAGCAGTGGCGCACCTACGACCACACCTAATGCATACGCTGATATAAAATGCCCGGCTTGTGGGATCGTAAGATGCAGGCTGTTCGCTACATCCGGCAGAATGCCCATCATAACAAATTCTGTCATTCCGATGCTAAAACCACCCATAGCGAGTGAGAGAAGAGATTTTTTCACAAAAGATGAGTTGACTGCGGTTTATTTATTTAATTCTAATGTATAATAGAAGATGCAGCACACTTCGGAAGTGTACTGCATCTTTTTAGACTTGGTAATGCAATTAATATTCGAGCCGGTCATTTTGAGGCCTATCATGAAACGTTTAAACGATTCAAAAATTCATTGTATGCCTGTAGATTGATGCGAACCATAGTTATAACTATTGTAAGTTCAAAACCGTTGGATATTTATACGGCAATAAATGAAAAAAATGACAAAAATTTATATTTTGCAGATAAATAATTTATGGATGATCGCGTTCACGTAGTTTCCGAGCAAAAAATTTCTTCGGCCCTGTTTACCTGGTCGAACCTGATTTCTTTTAGCCGCATTTTTATAGCTTTTCCCGTAATAATTCTCCACTACAGAAATGGAATGAAACCGACGTGGGGAATTGCGGTGCTGTTATTTTACGGCGTCATTTCGGATTACCTGGACGGTTATATTGCCCGAAAAACCGGAAATATTTCGGAATGGGGAAAAATATTCGATCCTGTTGCGGATAAAATTTCGGCCTTTTTATTGTTTGGTTATGCTGTTTGGGCAGGATTGATTCCGCTCTGGTTTTTTTTAATTGAATTGGTAAGAGACCTGCTGATTCTGGGCGGATCGCTCTATATTCAGCAACGGCGTGGCAAGGTGGCGATGGCTGAGATGTCGGGAAAATGGTGCGTCAATGCGCTGGCGGCCTATTGGTTGTGCGCCTTTTTCGGCCCTGAAGTGATGCCGCCGCAACTTATTTTTATGGGATGCTCACTGAGCCTAATGGTGCTCTCATTTGTTGATTATATTCATCGGTTCAATCAAATACGGCAAGGAGCAGCATTTAAATAAAAATGAATCAGACAAAAGCAATATCTATGGTTGAATTTTGATATTTTGTTTAAGTGAATTATTGTTATATGTGTTTTAAGCTTTTTAAAAATTGATATCATATGGGTTTTCTTGAAAAAATTGGGTTAAAAAAGAAAGAAAAAGTCGAGAAAGGTGTTGAAAAAAGCCGGACCGGCATTATGGGTAAAATTGGCAAGGCCATTGCCGGCAAAGATACGGTTGATGCGGAAGTACTCGACGATCTGGAAGAAATTTTGATTACATCGGATGTAGGCGTTAAAACGACGATTGAAATTATTGATCGCATTGAAGAGCGGGTGGCCCGTGACAAATATCTGAACACCAGTGAGTTGCAGCAGATATTGCGTGAGGAAATCATCGCCCTGCTGAAGAAAAACAGGCTGGATAAACCGGCTGATTTCAAAGCCGATTTTCCTACCAAACCGCATATCATCATGGTGGTGGGCGTTAACGGAACCGGTAAAACCACCACTATTGGCAAGCTGGCCTATCATTATAAAAAGGCCGGAAAAAAAGTGATGCTGGGCGCCGCTGATACCTTTCGGGCGGCTGCCGTCGATCAGCTTAAAATATGGAGTGAACGTGCAGACGTACCGATCATTCAACAAGGGCAAAACGCCGACCCCGCAGCCGTTGCCTACGATACCGTATCAGCTGCAAAAGCGCGCGGTGCCGACCTCGCCCTCGTTGATACCGCCGGGCGACTGCATAACAAAAAATCACTCATGGAAGAGCTGGCCAAAATAAAGCGTGTAATGGGCAAAGTGATTGAGGGCGCCCCGCACGAAGTTATTCTTGTGCTGGACGCTTCAACCGGTCAAAATGCCATGCAGCAGGCGAAAGCTTTCACATCATTCGTGGATATTACAGGACTTGTGCTCACCAAGCTGGACGGAACAGCCAAGGGGGGAATCGTCATCGGTGTTTCAAACGAACTGGATGTACCGGTGAAATATATTGGTGTGGGCGAAAGTATTGAAGATCTGCAAATATTTGATCGGGAACTATATGTAAATTCCCTGTTTAGTGATTAATAAAGAAGGTCGAAAGTACTAAGGAGCGACTCTAAAAATTTCACTTAATATCCACAGTGGTTGAAGGATCGCGATAAAATACGTAGAAATTTCCCGGGTCTGGATCATTAGGAGTATAGGGCTTTAATAAATCTCCTTTTTTGATATATTTTTCTTCAAGTGGACTATGGCGAAATTGATCAACCGTAATAATGGTATCCCCCTTTTCCTTTTTTAGATGCACCTGTTCGAGTGAGATTCTTTCGGTATTCTGGTATTCATATTTCCGTACGAAAAAATAGTCCCCCTTATATCTCCAAATCTGTATAGCTACTTTGTCTTTTAATTTTGATGACAGGATAAGCCATGTGCTAAGTATTTTACCCGTTTTTTCTATTTGCTTAGCCGTGTATAGACTTTGTCCGTATATGCAATGTGTCGTTAAGCATATAATAAAAATGAAAGAAGCTGTATGTTTTTTTAATGAAAAGCACATGGTATAACCCCTATTTCTGTACCTGCAGAATTGTATTAGTCTCCTGCTGCTTACAGAAATACGTTTAGTGTGGTACCATTCTGTTGTGATTAATTTACAACCTAACAACTATTTAAGAATTATTACAGTTTTTCTTTTAATTTGGCATATATTTTTGTAAATATTAATTAAAGTCACTACTTGTTAACTTCATAATTATATTGAACGTGCAGCGGTATATTTTCGGGATATTATTTGCAATGATAATGCCCGCGGCGGGGTTTTCACAAAATTTTAAGAGTGCCGGTATCCTTCACCCGCAAGATGAAAAGTATGTACATTCGGAACGCTACCCACTATTGGCATCCGGTTTTAGAAAGAACCCACGTCCAACGGATAAGGTCGTTGGAGCAAAATCCGGGATAAAGCACGCCGAGAAGCTGATCAAACAATTAAAATATACAAAAGCGTTGAAGCTTCTTGTAAAAATGGATAGTGCAGTGGTGAAGCATCATAAGAAACGACTACAGGCACGCATAGAAAGTGATGTGGGACAAATCTATTACAAAGAAGGGAAAAATAAGCTGGCCATGAATCATTATATGAAAGCGCTACCAATAGCCCGCGAAAAGCATTTGACGAAGACATACGGCAATATTTATTCGAATATAGGATCAATATATTGTGTCCTGGGTAAGTATAAAACCAGTTTGGATTATCGCCGTAAGGCCCTTCAGGTCTTCAAAAAGATACATAACAAAAAATATATCGCAATAGGGCTTAATAATATTGGCTACACTTATAAAAAACTTTTGCTTTACGATGATGCATTGAAGTATTACAACCGGAGCCTGAACATCGAAAAAAAGATAAGCAATGAAGGGGCAATGGCAGCAACATACGATAATTTGGCAAACGTATTTAACGTATTGGGACATTACAGCCAGGCACTGGTTGCTTATCAAAAAAGTTTAAAATTTCACAAAAAAGTTGGGAACCCAGCTAAAACAGCTTTTGTGCTAAATAATATGGGGGTATTATATCACAGGTTGGGCCAGCAAAAACAGGCACTTGCATACTATCGAAAGAGTCTGAGGTTGAAAAAGCATTTTGCCAGGCCTGGCGAACTGGCAGACACCTACAAAAATATTGCGAGCCGCCTGTGGGATCTTAACCAGCGTAAAAAGGCAATGAAAGATTATAAAAAAGCACTTGCCCTGGAGCAAAAGGAGGGAAGTTCCACCAATAGCGATCTTGGGCAATTTTTATTTGATCTTGGAAGGATTGAGCTGAACAGCAAACATTTTTCTAAATTTCACCATTATTTTCATAAGGCTCAGGTAATCGCTGAGGCTACAAAAAATCCTAAACTGCTGAATATGAGCGTATCGCAGTTGGGGAAGTGGGATCTTATGAGGGGCAGAAATCATCTCGCAATTAAAAATTATAAAAAAGCTCTTGGCTATAGCCGCCAGCTTGGTAAAGAGCAGTACATCAATTCTTTAATCCACCTGGCAGATGCCTATCACAAGGTTGTTCCGGATAGTGCCCTTCACTATGGACTTAAGGCCATCCACCTTATTGAAGATGAACGAAACCAGGCGGGGCCGCTATTCCAATTTAAGGCTGGTTACTTTAAGAAACATGCCAACTTTTATATCGATGTGGCTTCCTGGTTATTGAAGTACAAAAATGATGATCAAAAAGCCTATAAATTGATCGAATTATCAAAAGCCCGGGTATTAACTGATCAGTTAGCGAACGCTTCAAAGACGAGTGGGAGGTTCTTACCCCAGAAAGACCGCCTGAAGCTCGCGAAATGGAGATCGAATATTTACAGATTAAACAATAAGTTAATTAATACCTCCGCTCGTGGTAAAAAAACCGGTATTGTTGATCGTATCAATACTGAGGAGCTTGAGTATGCCTCGCAAATTCAGAAGTTGCACAAAAAATATCCCCGGTATCGAGCTTTTAAAAAGCCTAAAACCGTTACACTGCAACAGGCTAAAAAAATGTGCGATTCCGAAACGGATGTTCTTGAGTATGCCGTTGCGGGTAATAAATTAGTAATATTTTTGATTGGCAGCAATGATGTTAAGACAAAGCAATATATGCTGGATGGTAATCATTCTTCCCTGAAAAAGCGAGTTATGCATTTCCGGCGCGCTATATTATCAGGAGTTTCCCGCGATTCCATCCAAACATTGTCGAAACCGATTTACCACCGTTTGGTTGAACCATTTCAGCAAAAACTTGCGAAGGTTAAAAATATTCTTGTTGTTCCAGACAGTTTTTTAGCGTATTTGCCATTTGAAGCTTTGATACATAATAATAACTATCTGGTTAGTGATTACAATATTAAATATGTCCCATCAATGACGGGTTTATCATTGATTCACCGCCCGAGATTATATCCGGATAAAAAATTGTTGGCCCTTGCCTATGCAAATGAGACCCATCTGCTTACCGATGCCCCACTGCTACCAAGTGCTAACCATGAGGTTGAATCCATATCTAAATATTTTCCCAACACAAGGGTCCTTACTGGAGACGCTTTAACGAAGAAAAGGGCCCGGAGTCTCATGCAAAAAAAATATTCAGTCATTCATATCGCTACTCATAGTTTTATCGATCGTAATAATTCTTCAATGAGTGGAATAATGCTGGGCCGATCCGGCCACGTTAAGAATCTGAAAAATGATGGTTTTTTGCGTAGTTCGGAAATCAGTCGGATGCATATTCACAGTAATTTAGTGGTACTTAGTTCTTGTAACACGGGTACCGGTCAGATTGTGGATGGAGAAGGCATGCTTGGACTACAGCGATCATTTTTAACAGCCGGGGCTTCTACGGTGGTGGTGAGCCTCTGGAATGTTTTTGACCGCTCGACGGCCCGTTTGATGCAATATTTTTATCGTTCGCTTGAAAATAAGGAAGACGTAGAAGGCAAATTGAACCACTGGTGGCAATCAATGCTTCATTGGACGGGCTGGGACCCTTCAATCCCCTTTGGCCGGACCGCTATCGCGATGCGTAAGGCAAAATTAAAAATGTTGCACACTGCCAAATACCATAATCCGGTATATTGGGCTCCCTTTATTGTGGTGGGACGATAATAAATGCTAATGAGATAGGTAACGATGAAGGAGTAACTAAGTAGTTGGTTGGCCACTATTGGATGAATTAATTGCTATCCGTTCAGCAGGGATTCATCCATAAGTTCATCAACACCTTTTAAATCAACATAAAATGACTGGGGATCTTCACTTTCCATATAAAGAGAAATCTGTTGCTCTTTTAGCAATTCCAAAACAGCTAAAAAAGTGACAATTACTTTAATGCGGTTATGCAGGGATGCACAAAGTTCACGAAATGATGATCGGCCATGCCGCCGTAATTGCTTTAATACGAAAGCGGTTTGTTCCTCAATCGTTGCCTGGATTTTTTCAACCTCATGAACAGCTTCCTGTTTTCTGATGTCAGCCAGCACTTTTTTAAAAGCTGCCATCAAATCAAACATTGTTACGTCCTGGAGAGCTTCACCGCTGGCTTGCTTTTCAACCTGGTCGGCTTTATTCGACCCTCTGTAGTGATGCTTTTGGGCTTCTTTCGCAAGACCCTGCATTTTGCTCCCCATCTCTTTGTATCGCTTATATTCCAATAACCGTTGCACTAATTCAAAACGGGGATCCTGTTCATCAACCTCTTGCTGATCGTCATGCTTCGGGATCATCATGCGCGCTTTAATAGACATAAGCATGCTGGCCATCAGGATGAATTCACTGGCAACTTCAAGGTCAAGTTCTTCCATCAACCGAATATATTCCAAAAATTGCTCGGTTATATATGAGATGGGGATGTCATAAATGTTAAGCTCATCTCTTTTTATAAAAAAAAGGAGCAAATCGAGTGGGCCTTCAAAATTTTTAAGTTGAACCCGGTACATAAAGTAAATTTATAATATTTAAATTTATTTAAATATTTAGTTTCAGAAGGAAACGTTTGATTTGAAAAATAAAATAGTCACAATATTCGGGAATTTCACTTAAGTTTTTTACTTTTAATATAACCTTGGGGTACATATCAAATTAATCGTATGGAATATTCTGAACTTGTAGATGCGATCAAACAAAATGATCGCTCCAAAGCGGATAAACTATTGAGAAGGCTGATGCCGCGTCTATTGGCTTTTTTACGCATTCATCTAAATGCAAATCAACAAGACGCGGAGGACTGTGCTCAACAGGCGTTGTTAACATCGCTGGAGGCGATTAGGGATGAGAAAATCCGTAATAAGGATCGTCTTTTTTCTTTTCTGCTTACATGTTGTAAAAATAATTATTTAAATATGATGAATAGGCGCAATGTGCATATTCATGGCGATATATCACACAATAACAATAGCAAACCCCGGCAACTTTCGTCATTGATGAATAAGGAACGACGAACGCTTCTTGAGCATTGCCTCGAACAGTTGTCAAGGGGATATAAAACCTTCATTGATTACTGGTTTAAGTACCCGGACTCTGACGCGCGGGCGGCAGCGAGCCATTTCAATATAAGTGTTAACAATGCCTGGACACGAAAACACCGGGTTATTAATAAACTTAATGATTGTTACAAAAAGAAAAGTGAGTATTAAATAAATATTCGTTCAATTAATTAATCAGTTAGAATTATGGATAACGAATCGAGAGATATAAATATAGAGCAGGGAATCGATGCCTATATCAAAGGGGACCTCTCAGAAAATGAAATCAATGAACTTTGGATTCAGCTTTTTAAAAAGCCTGAATATATCAACCAGCTGGAAACAGAAATAGATTTGGTACGGCTTTATCGAGCCAGGGAAGAAGAGTATGAGAACGATGAGTCTTCCAACTTCAGGGAGCAATTCCAGAAACTTAAATCTGGTAAGGAAATGGTTACCTGGAAATGGTTTATGGCGACGGCTGCCATAGCTATCATATTGTTCGTTTCAATAAAATTACTGACAGGAAATCACAAAAAGAGCAAATGGAAACAAGTCAAAGCCTCGGCTCATGTATCACTGTCGAAGGATTTGGCTTCTGCACAGGTTATTCGCTCGGCCGAAACGATCTCCTCAGCCGATTCGCTGCTGAATATTGGCTTTAAAACAGCCATTGGTGGTAATAGTAGTAAAGCGATGAAGATCTACCGCAGCATGCTTAGTAATTTTTCAGAACCGCAATTGCGAGCCAAGGTGCATTTTAATATGGGAATTCTTCAATATAAGGCTGGTAAATATGATGATTGCATTGATAATTTTAAAAAAGCCGTCCCGAATTTGAAACACGTCAATCTTATCAAAGAACGGGCCTATTGGTATATGGGCAATGCTTACCTAAAGCAACAGGAACCTGTGCGTGCACGTCTGGCTATTTATCGGGCGCACAAAATTGGTAAAATCTATGCAAAGGAAGAATCGACACTTCTAAAACAACTGAATCATCAATTGGGAATAAAAAAACCTGATAATTGATTTCGATAATTTGTCAATATTAGGTTACTTTATTATTGTCAAAGTATTCCTTAATTGGAAAGTTTTTTGGTGATCGGTTCACGACTAAATCTAATTAAATAATATTGTGCTAAATCCTTTGCTTGATTCTTCAAAGAAAGATGACGGGTTTGAGCAAACAGTCCGTCCGAGACGGATGGAAGATTTTATCGGACAGGAAAAAATTGTCCGTAATCTTTCCGTTTTTATCCGGGCCGCACTAAAACGCGGGGAAGCGCTTGACCACGTCATCCTTTCCGGCCCGCCCGGTTTAGGTAAAACAACCCTGGCTCATATCATTGCCCATGAAATGGGGGTTCAAATACGACCTACCACAGGCCCGGTACTGGAAAAACCTGGTGATTTGGCTGGTATGCTTACCAATCTCGATGAGGGCGACGTGCTTTTTATTGATGAAATTCATCGCTTGAATTCGGTGGTTGAAGAATATCTCTACTCAGCAATGGAGGATTATAAGCTGGACATTGTAATTGATTCGGGACCGAATGCCCGCAGTGTTCAAATTGATCTCAATCGTTTTACACTGGTTGGCGCTACTACACGCAAAGGGTTGCTTACGGCGCCGCTCCGGGCTCGATTTGGGATTGACATGCGGCTCGACTATTATGAGATAAAATTGCTGCAGCGCATAGCACTTCGTACTTCCGCCATTTTAGATATGGGAATCACCGATAAGGGTGCGCACGAAATTGCACGCCGAAGTCGGGGAACTCCGCGTATCGTGAATAAACTGTTGCGCCGAACGCGTGATTTTGCGCAGGTTGACGGCAAAGACACCATCACGGATGAAATCGCCGATAAAGCCTTAAACGCACTTGACGTCGATCAAAATGGGTTTGATGAGATGGATATTCGTATTCTGGAATCCATTATTGAAAATTATCAGGGGGGACCTGTGGGGCTGAGTACCATTGGTGTGGCTGTTGGTGAGGATAAAGGGACCAT
>DASQZL010000011.1:0-6904 GCA_035638715.1 Balneolaceae bacterium | reverse complement strand
TTTTTCAGCGAAAGTGTCGATTACTTCCTGCTTCATACGATTTTAATTTCTTTAAAAATTAATATTTTATTGCATCGTTTTATGTCTTAATGCAGGGTGATGAAGGAGTATTAAGGAACAAACAAGGATTCCACTTAAAATCCCAGTTTCACCGCTGCATCAATGGCTATTTTTAATAGCCGTAAAATCCGGTCTTAAAGTATCAAAAAATTAAGAGTATTTTTACCGAAACTTTAAAATAACATTAAACTATGAAAAACCGATGTCCATGGTGTGATAATACGTTCGAAAAATACGTTCAATATCATGATGAAGAATGGGGCGTGCCGGTACATGACGACCGCACGCAATTTGAATTTCTGGTGCTTGAAAGTGCACAGGCCGGACTTAGCTGGAGTACCATCCTGAAAAAACGGGAGGGCTACCGCAACGCTTTTGCCGATTTCAATGTATCAAAAGTGGCACGGTTTGACGAACAGAAAATCCAACAGCTGCTCCGGGACCCTGAAATCGTACGGAATGAGCTTAAAATTCGTTCGGCTGTGAGTAATGCCCGTCACTTTATTGAAATAAAGGAGGAATTTGGTTCATTTAATGATTATATATGGTCGTTTGTGAACGGTTCCCCCATTCAAAATCACTGGGAAACGATGGACGAGGTGCCGGCAAACACGGAAATATCACAAAAAATGGCTGATGATTTAAAAAAACGGGGGTTTAAATTTACCGGTCCCACGGTAATGTACGCTCACATGCAGGCAACGGGGATGGTGAATGACCACCTTACAAATTGCTTTCGTCATAAAATTATTCAAAAAATGGGGAACCATTAATCCTGAAATGCCTATAAAATCAGCAAAATGTTATTTAATTGTTATTAATAGGTATTTTAATTAGTAAAAAAGTTTAATTTTTCTATTTTAAAAGCGGGTTCGAAAATCATACTTAATAATTCATCAAAGTGTTTTTATTATGAAATCAATGTTTACGCTTGACGAAGTAGGCGAAATGCTGGATATGACTGTTGAAGAAGTAGAAGAAGAAATTGACGAGGGTTACCTAAATTACTCGTTTGAAGAGGGTGAAAAGAAAATTACCCTCTATGATCTGGAAAAATATATGGGTCCTGAGCAAACCCGGCAGATTACGAACGACTATTTAGGAAAAAATTAGATACAAATATCCCTGTTTTTACCAAATTTATATTGAAAGAAAGTCCTTAAATATAGTATTTCCCGGCTACAAATTAAGTCAGGAGTATGTATTGCTTTAATAAATTATGCCGGGTGGAGCTCCTCTTATTAAATACGTTTTTGCAAAACATATCCATATCCCATGGCCTTTTCCGCGGCAGGGGCGTATCATTCATCATATAAATCCACCTTGTCTGCGTCCCTATTTTACGGCGCATAATTTGAGATTGATTTAACGCGAGCATTCGAGTTAAATCTTATTAACGGAATTTGAAAGAAACTATTCCACACCCCGACGGGAGTCGGAATTGTGATTCTCTGCGTGTTCTCGGTGCCTGCGCATCGGAGTGCTCCACATGCAGGTGCGCAGTTCTGTGTGATAGCAATAGAACACTTATTTGCCTTTTTTAGCTTCATCCGGCCATTTTTTAACGGGGCTGTGTTATTTCATATAAATTCAGAATGAAAAAATGTGGCGTTTAGCCTGCAGATAAATCATTCGCTTTCTTTATTTCGAATTCACCTTAAATAGCTGAATCCGGCTGCCTTTCCCTAAAAAGATCCGAAGCTCCCCTGCGGACTTGCCTGTTTCGTGCAGCTTCTGTGGGGCATCTCCCGAATAAGTTCGGGTGATGCTGCAAATGATATAATTTTTAAAGACCTTGAAAGAATAAACTTACAATTAAGTGTAACATTCTTTTTTACTTCCCGTATGAAGTTGTTAGGAGTGTCTCAACCTATTGTCAGGAGAGTTTTTCGGGGTTTTTATTAACCAAAATTTATCTTAAGCTTAGGTAGCTATTACTAAAAATTGATAGCTCATAAATAAAGCGTTGGGGGGGTAAAACATCCAGCGGTTTATTGTATATTTTATAATTCACAACCAACAAACCAGCATTATATGAAGCTTAAAAAAATCTTCTATTCATTGGGCTTGTGTGGGGCACTGCTCTTGTGTCTCGGTCAGACGGGCCATGCGCAGGTTCTCAGCAAATTCCAAAATAAAGTTACAAAATTTACACTGAAAAATGGCCTCACCTTCATAGTGATCCGCCGGCCTGTTGCGCCGGTGGTAAGCATGGTCACATTTGCAAACGTGGGTTCCGTGAATGAACCGCAGGGACACACTGGTCTTGCGCACGTTTTCGAACATATGGCTTTTAAGGGAACACATGATATCGGTACAAAAAACTGGAAAAAAGAGAAGCCGGTCCTCAGGAAAGAGGATCAAACATACCGAAAATGGCTGCACGAAAAATACAGTGTGAACCCCGACTCAGCCAAACTGAAGCAACTCTGGCAAAAATTTAAAAAGCTCCAGAAAAAAGAGCACAGTTTTGTTATCAATAATCAATTCAGCCGTATTGTGCAGCGCAACGGAGGTACCGGGCTCAACGCTGAAACGACCGCTGATCATACCGAATTTTTCTATAATCTTCCTGAAAATCGGCTAAAATTGTGGTTCAGCCTGGAATCGGACCGGTTCAAACATCCGGTCTTCCGCGAGTTTTACAAGGAGAAAAAAGCGATTATGGAAGAACGGCGAATGCGTACCGAATCGAGTCCTTCGGGCCGGTTAGTCGCTGATTTTCAGGAAATGGCCTACAAAGCATTTCCCTACCATCATCCCACCATTGGATGGAAATCGGATATCCGGGCAACGACTATGAAAGATGCACGAAAATTTTTCAATACCTACTATATTCCTAACAATTTGACTATGGCGATCGCCGGTGACGTAAAAGCGAGCCAAGTTAAAAAATTAGCCAAAAAGTATTTCGGCGATATGCCGTCCGCGCCCAAACCACCGCCGGTATATACGAAAGAGCCCAAGCAAAAAACCACCCGTAAATTTACGATCAAAGGCCAATCGCAGCCATTGCTGCTTATGGGCTATCATACGGTTGCGAAAAGCAATCCCGATTTTAATGCTTTCCAGTTATTAAGCACGATTCTTTCGGGTGGGCGGACATCGATTTTATATAAAAAAATGGTCCAGAAAAATCAGTCGGCTTTACAGGTTCAAACCATCAACGGATTCCCCGGGACAGAATACCCGAGCATGTTCTTGATATTTGGGGTCCCGAATCATGGTATTTCAGTTGACAGCCTGCAGCATTCCATTTTGCATGAAATACAAAAGATTAAGAATGGGTCCATCACAAAGGAAGCACTCAACCGAGCCAAAACCAAAGCCCGCGCCAATTTGATCAGGAGTCTTAATTCCAACCAGGGGCTGGCGATGCGACTGGCTCAGGCCCAGGCGCAACAGGGGAATTGGCGCAAGGTTTTCACCAATATTAAAAAACTTGAGAATGTAACGCTGCCGGATTTGCAACGTGTGGCCAAAAAATATTTTAATAAAGACAATCTTACAATCGGCAAGCTGGTGCACCAAAGCTCTGCAGATTCATCCGATACCAGCCAATAGGAAATTGATCATTTTTTAAGCCTTTAAAATATACTTTCATGACAAAACGACTAATATTAATTGTGGTCATGCTGTTTAGCATTTCCACCCTTTCGTACGCACAGAAAAAATATAATAAACTAACGTATCCCAAACTTGATCAGATCAAAGAACCGAATGTCACGACCTTTCAGACCGGTAATGGCATCAAATTTTTTATGGTCGAGGATCACGAGCTGCCGCTTGTAAAAATGAATGTAACCGTCCGCACCGGCGGGGTTGAGGTACCTGCTAACAAAACCGGCCTGGCGCAGCTTACCGGTATGGTTATGCGATCAGGCGGGACGAAATCAATCCCTGCTGATTCGCTGAACGCCCTGCTCGAAGATAATGCCGCCCATCTGAATACCAGCATTGGGTTTTCTTCCGGCTCAGCCAGCCTGAATGTTCTGAAAAGCAAATTTGATGACCTTTTACCGGTATTCATCGACGTACTTAAAAATCCGGCATTCCCCGTCGATAAAATACAACAGGCCAAAAAACGTCTGAAGAGCGCTATTTCTCGCCGCAATGACAACACACAATCTATAGGCACACGGGTATTTCAGCAGCTTATTTACGGAAAAAATTCGGTCTATGGGCGGAATCCCCAGTATGCCACGGTCAATAATATTAAGCGCCAGGATCTGCTCAATTTTCATGATCACTACTTCGACGGTAAAAATATGCTGGTCGGTATTGTCGGCGATTTTGATGCCGATACGATGAAAGCCAAACTGAAAAAGGCTTTCAGCAGCATCAAGGCCGGACAAGCGGCGAACCTGGACTTTCCGAAGGTTCATTATCAATTCAAAAAATCGATCAATTTTGCCAATAAATCGGATGTGGATCAAAGCCTGATCATGATGGGCTATATTGGCGGCATGCGCGATAATCCCGACTATGCCAAGGTGCAGGTGATGGACCAGGTGCTGAGCGGCGGCTTTTCGGGACGGCTGATGCAACAGGTACGCACGAATATGGGGCTGGCATACGAAGTAGGTGGCAATTACGGTATGAATAGTTTTTATCCCGGCTGGTTTTATATGCTGGCAAAGACCAAAAGCTCAACTACGGCCAAAACAATTAAGGCGATGAAAAATGTTGCTGAAAATCTAAAGAAACATCCTATTTCTCAAAAAGAGCTGAAAAGTGCGAAAGATCATATTCTGAATTCATCGGTATTTCATCACGACAGCTATTCAAAAATTCTGAATGAACGCATCTCGAATGTTTACCGGGGCCTCCCGCAAAATTCGTATCAAAAATACCTGCAGGGCGTTCGAAATACTACTGTTCAGGATGTGCACAAGATGGCTCAAAAATATTTACACCCCGATAGCATGCAAATTCTGGTCGTGGGTAATAAAAAGCAGATCGGGAATCAGCTGCAGCAATTTGGCAAGGTGAACAAGATCGATATCAGTATTCCTCAACCGGGTCAAAACAATCAAAAATCCGTAAAAGGCAATGCCAAAAAAGGAAAAGAATTGCTGGGTAAAATGGCTGATGCGGTTATCCGGCCCGGCACAAACGTGAAAAAATTTACGCTTTCCGGCAGCGTAAAAGTGAGTCCACGCGGACAAACGCGGACGTTGAAAACAACAATGACCGTCGATTTCTCTGCCGATAGTATTGAACAAAATATTCATACGCCGCGCGGTACCATGAAAGTATCATTCGCCAATGGAAAAGGCGTGTTGCGAATGGGCGGCCAAAAACGATCACTGCCATCCAGTTCGAGCATGGTAAAAGGGTTGAAAAGTAGTCTGAACCGCAGTATTGTGGCTATTGCTATGAAGGCCGGACAACTCAATCCACAATTCATGGGAACAGAAAATGTTAAAGGTAACACCTACAATAAGGTGAGTGTAAAAGTATCTGGTAAAAACATTACGCTTCTGCTGGATCCCAAGACCAATCTGCCGGCAATATCCCGCCAAAAATCCTTTAACCCGCAACAGGGTAAGCAGGTGACGGTGGAAAATCATTACGCCGACTGGACCTCTAAAAATGGATTGACTTATCCCTTTAAGCAAAGCAGTTATGTAGGCGGAAAAAAACAGAGTGAAGCGGATTATAGTTCAATGCAGGTTAATGGACAGAAATGATGAATAATAACGCGGACTGATGTACCTTCGGTTTCTTACGAAAGAGGCTCGCTCCAAGCGGGCTTCTTTATTTTTGGCTGATTTCCCTGCAGGCTATAATAAAATTTCAATCTATTAATTTTAAAATCATGGCTGATAAAAATAAACCCAAGATCGTGCATGCCCACTTAGCTGAAGAGGAATTGTATAAAACGACGCTAAATGCCGGAAGGCACGAACTCACCGGCGATGAGGGGAGGAATGTTCAAGGCGGTAAAGATGCAGGGCCCGATCCTTATGACTATCTGCTAATGGCTCTCGGATCTTGTACCGTTATGACGGTGAAAATGTATGCACGCCACAAAGAATGGCCGGTTGAAGATATATATATTGAGCTCAGGCATAATAAAAAGCACAATGAGGATTGCGAAAATTGTGATGATAAAAAAAGCAGAATTGATTTCATTGAAAAAGAGTTGATCGTTGAGGGCGATCTTTCAGAGGAACAGGTGGACAGGCTGCTCGAAATTTCTCAGCGATGTCCGGTTCACCGTACCTTGCTGGGTGATATCAAAATTGAGAGTTCTATAGAACACCGGTGAAGCGGGAACTGACCATTCGAAACAACCAGAGAATTTGTGTCAATCATAATGGAGTCCATCTGGCAGATGGCCTCCATTTTTTGCTGTAGAATTGAAAGCTGTAGGCCACCCGCGAGGTGGACTACAGCATTTTGTCAACAATGATGATGAAAACAAAAGCTTGATAATGAATATTTGGCTGTACGCAGATTAAGCCACCTTCTTATCCAAGGCGAATACGAGACAGGCGTCTTCAGAACTTCCTGTTCTTCGTTCTTGTGGGTACTTTTGAAGAGCAAAATTCAGTAAAAAATATTCAGCTTTTGAATAAATGGCTATATCCAGCTGCATTCCACTTTGGAATTGGACCCTCGCGATGGTCATAATGGAGTCCATCTGCCAGATGGCCTCCATTTTTTGTTGTAGAATTGAAAGCTGTAGGCCACCCGCGAGGTGGACTACAGCATTTTTAAAAAAATTTGTAAGGATTTATCGATTGGATTGTCTTACTATAAAAACCAAATCTAATTTTTTATAGCTATGGAATTAAAACAGGGGCACTATTATCACTTATATAATCGCTCAAACGGA
>DASQZL010000010.1:0-4608 GCA_035638715.1 Balneolaceae bacterium | reverse complement strand
GCCAGCATCGGCTTGTTGGCCTGGTTGGCGTCATGGATATAATCACTGTCCATCGGAAGCAGGGCCGCATCAGGTTTAACCAGCACCCCGTCGGTGCGGGCGGCTTTCAGAATATTGGCCTTGTCTTCATTGCCCAGTTTGTCGCCGGTTCCCACCGCTCCGGCGGAGAGGACCGATAAAATCATATTGCCCGTCTCATGGCTCATGAACACATCGCTCCACGGCCAGATCCCCATCGCATAGGCCAGCTGCGAAACATACACGAAATGACGCCATTTGGTCGGTTCAAACCGATCATCACTTGTACGAATGGTCGTCAGATTATTGTATTTCACGCCCTGCATAAAAAAGCGAGGCATCGCCATACAGTATTGCATGTCCAGCCCGTGGGATTTCATCGCTTTAGCCATGTCACCGGTAAACGCATTTCCCACCGACAAGTCGCTGGCCATCTTCGGTGTATGGTTATAGATTACATTCAGCCAGTCCTGCTCGTAAACGGCTACGCCGGCAGATTTGATAAATCCGGCGATGTGATTCCAAAAGCTGGAGTCAACAGCTGCAAAGCCGGTGATATTGTATTTTTTTCGATAAGGACTATGCGGATCAATCCACCGGTTGTGGACCACCAGAGGCAACCCCAGACTATGGCCAAACTGTTTTAGGCCATGAGGAAAAACGTGCTTGTCGGCCCGGTAGGTCAGCATTCCTCCATAATTATTCCAGCTGCCCTGATTTGACATTTCACGGTTCTTATGACCGGCATTGGGTTTCCCACTCGGGCCATAAATTGATTTTTCATACCACCAGCTGTCCAGCTGCATATAGCCCATCGGGATCCCCTCTTTCTGGTACTGTTTTTTTACCGCCCGCAGGGTGCCGCCGTATCCTTTGGATTTATCAAAGTTGTAATAATAGTCGGCCCCGTTATCGGTCCAGTAGCCATAATATTTCAGAATGGGCCCGGATTCATTGCCCGGTCGCTTCCGCCCGTGCAAGGCGCGCATGGCCCCGCCCCACTGTTGCCAGGCGGAATGAATGTCGCCTGATATCACCAGCAACGTCTTATGGGTAAAATGAGCCGGCAGATTTTGAAGCTTTGGGTTCAGCCCGCTGGCCAGCGTGTCCTGCCCGCCACTCATTTTGGACACGATGAAATCAGAGGCTGGTGACAAAATGAAAGCCTTATCGTCATTATTAAAAAACAGCCAGGGCGTTGAAGTCTGGGTCAACTTGAATTCGGGTGGGGCAAAAGCGGTGTTCCCAAAGCTGTAATGATGCATGGAAGCCGGAAACGTCGTAAAGGCGGGAAATTGGGCCTTGATGTGACCGGCCTTTTGGGGCGTCGTTAGCGAAAACAGCACCACTGGCTTGTCATTATAGCGACGAATGCTGCCCTCGTAGGCATTGTCTGCCTTCCAGCTGAAACGAACGGCTTTGTATGAACCTATCGAATCCGATCCGGCGGATGTCCGGACGTTGGATAAGGAACCGCCGACCTTTCCCGAAAAATTCCAGTCGAGCTGGTTGGCATGAATATGATAGATCCCCTTTTTGGGATTAACAGAAACGGTAATCCCCGACGAAGAAACCGAAAGTTTGTTGCTATTTTGACTTGAACAGCCCGCAAAAAAGAACAAAATCGCCAGCAACAGGGGCACGCTTCCCACCCCCTTACGATGAGCGGCCGCTTTTAAAATATAATTTAGCATGTCCATATGTAATTTACCTATTTAGTTTTCGTAGTTGGTTAGAATAATTGGTACTTGTAGCCATCTATCTGTTTTTTAATTGCCCAAAATAAGTTTAAATAAAAGAAGTATATAAAAGCACGAGAATTATTTAAATATTTGTAGCATTTGGCAAAGGATATCCGATCGGCGATAATTTATACCATAACAAATAGATTTAAATTTACCTGTTTCATTAGATTACAAATTTTGATTCCGAATCATGACAAACTAAACAATTTTAATATATTTTCAAGTGTGAACATTTGCTCAACGAATTAAATGATACTAATCACGAAAAATTATTGATCAGACACTGTTACCTGAATAGGAGACTGTAAACCTTTGGCGAAGTGGCGGATATACGTTTTCCAGGCCTTATAATTTTTGAATTGCCCACTTTTACTCCAGTAAAATCCCGCCCAGTATGAAATTTTGTGATTGGCCGGTACCTTTGCCAACAACAGTTGATTTTCCTTATCTGTCGTAGTCTTTACAAAGTCTTTGGGATTCACAATTATTGCACAGTTCAGCATACCTTCACTTAAAGGCTGTTGAGTGGTCATCCAGCCCTGTTTGGCATTCACGTCTTTTTGGGTCAAAGCGCCGGGTGATCGCTCCATTGGCTGGCCGGGCTGAATTCCTTTACGAACCTCCTTTGCAGTCAAGTCTGTCTTTTCAATACCAATGCCCGCAACCAAATTATTCAAGGATCTTGATTTCGATGAGTAAGTAATGGTAAAATGATTAAGATTCTGTCCGGCATCCAGCGCGACTCGTTTCACTTCATCAACGCTGTCCCCCCGCATGCTAAACGGATTATAGTTTAATCGGAACATCACCCGGATTGGCCCTTTGCCAAATACTCGTGATTTGGTATAATTTTCCGCGGTCCAAAGTTTTCCGTTTGCCCATAGGCCATCGCCGCCAACGCCACGGCTGTCACCAGCCCGGTACAAGTCGGCTCCCTGGCCGGTATCGGTTTCAACATGGCCGGTCATATACCAATTATTAACAACAAGTTTGTTTACTTTTTTGCACCACACGTCGATAGCACTGCTGGTCAGCGGTCCGCCTTTCCAATTTTTGAGTGCCTGCCCATAAGTACGATCAGCAATACGATTATTTTCCCATGCAAAATCATCAAAACGTTCGCGAACAAACCGGCCATAAGCCTTGAACTGATCCTTGGTGTATAAATGTCTCTTTCCTAGGTAGACATAAAAGTGCCGCGTCTGATTAGGCGCAAAATCGGCCT
Organism: Balneolaceae bacterium; assembly: GCA_035638715.1. Taxonomy (GTDB): domain Bacteria; phylum Bacteroidota; class Rhodothermia; order Balneolales; family Balneolaceae; genus SMO-BIN1. The sequence goes on along the minus strand of DASQZL010000010.1, from coordinate 1,620 downwards.
GGAAAATAACTTCGTCCGGTTGGTAATTCCCACTCGTATCGATAGCCTGACTCAAAAGCTCTTTCCCTGCTGCATCCTTCACGTGAATTCTATTGAGAACAATATTTTTTCCCAAAGGCTCAAGCTGACGAGCTGATAATTCAATGGTTTGATTCAAACGTCCGAACGAAAGCTTATTCACTGCTGTGACGGTAAGCGAATCCGTTTGGGCCAAACACAATATTGGCAGTGCAAACATTAAAATTGCGGTTGAGATGATTAGTTTTTTCAGAAAATTCATAAATAATAATAGATTTAGTGATTAGTAACTCATTTATAAATAAACCGGGTTACCATTTTTGGCGGACCTATATATAGCCTCTACAATAGATAACGATTTTAAACTTTCCTTTCCTGAAACTACCGGCTCCTCATTATTCTGAAAAGCTGAAAAAATTTGATCAAATTGGCGTTGGTGATTTACGAATGTCATACCATCCAAAGGTGAAGCAGCTCCCGAGGCTTCTCCCTGCTTAGCGGACGTATTATTTTGATCCTTATCCAACTTTACAAACTGATTCCCATCAAGTAATGCCGTACCTGTCGAACCATTTATTTCGATCCTTCTTTTTTGAGGTGGAATGATGGAAGTTGAGCCTTCAAATACGCCCATTGCTCCATTTTCAAACCTCAGACAAGCTACAGCTGTATCTTCGGCTTCTATTTGCTGATGGGTAAAATTAGACGTCAAAGCGAATACCGAATCCACTTTTCCCATGAACCATTGTAATAAATCAATGGTATGAATGGACTGATTGATAACGATACCACCTCCATCAAGCTTCAGGGTCCCCCGCCAGTCAGACTCATTGTAATATTCCTGGCTGCGAAACCACCGTACTGAGGCGTTGGCCATGATCAATTTTCCGATCTCTTCATTTTCAAGGGCTTTTTTCATTTCAATAATATCATCAATAAACCTGTTTTGATAAATAATAGCTAAATTAACGCCACAGGTTTGGCATGCATTGATTAAAGCCTGTCCTCGCTCGGTAGTTATCTCAATCGGCTTTTCAGTAATCACGTGTTTACCCATTTCTGCGGCCTTTTTTCCATAATCAAGGTGAGTGCCACTGGGTGTACAAATGGAAACGACGTCTAAACCGGGATCCTCAAGAAATTTTTGATAAGACTGAAAGCCGTTAATACTGTATTTTTTAGAAAAGGCATTAAGCTTTGATTCATTCCGGCTAAAGGCCGACACAAGCGCTCCTTTTTCTGAATGGGTTATAGCATTTGCATGCGTGTCTGAAATATTTCCACATCCAACGATTCCAATACCAAATTTTTCTAATGCCATATACGTGAAATTTGGTTCATATCATGTTTATGATTTTAAATGGCCTGTTTCGCCCGCCCATTGTAAAAGGTTTTAAAGCGCATGGTCCGCTTCCATATCGTGCCCGGACCATATTTGTTTCTCAATTGAAGGCTCTGATTTAGCCTCCCAAAACTTGTCATCAGCCGGCAAACCCAACGGCAGGAATACAGCCGCACAAAGATATAAACTACCGGTTGAAATGTAGAATTCACCCAAATGAGGTTGATGGCCGTATAATCCAATTCGCAGCCAGCCATTGC
>DASQZL010000009.1:0-2806 GCA_035638715.1 Balneolaceae bacterium | reverse complement strand
GCCCCGGGGCGTGATTACATACGGTTTCCCAAATTTACGCGCTTTTTTGGCTGTGATATATGTCGGATACTGCCAGACGCCCTGGCAGTGATATAAATCATATTTTCTATTTTTTTCTAAATAATTTCTGAAATCTTTTGAATATCCAAACTTTCGCTCAAGAGGTGGGGGCAAAAAATGGGTGTACTCTTTTTCAATGATATTTTCACCACCAGAAGAAGCCTCATGTGTCAAAATTTCCGCATCCACTCCCTGCGCTCGCAATCCCTTCACAGCCAGTGTTGTGCTGACGGGCGGTCCCCCGGAATTCACGCCAAGGCTTGGTATGGTGTGTAGTATGTTCATTATTTTTCAGATACTACTAATTTTTCAAGCCACCCCCCTTTATCCCTCCCTAAAGAGTTTGAGACAAGCTCATCCAATGGGGGATATCTAAAAAAAGCTCATTAAATTAAGATTACTATTTTAAAAACCTATTTATTCGCAACTTCTTTATATAAAGCAAGGTACTGGCTTGCAATTTTTTCCGGGGCAAACCTTTTCACATTTTCCAATCCCTTTTCGATCAATTGCTGCCGTAGCTTCTTATCATTTTTCAGCTTCAACAGGGCCTCTCGTATATCCTCAACGCTATACGGATCAACGAGCAGCGCACTATCGCCCGCCACTTCGGGCATAGAGGCCTGGTTGCTGGTGATGACCGGCCGACCCACCGCGTTGGCTTCCAGGATGGGAACACCGAATCCTTCAAATTCAGAAGCAAAGAAGACAATATCACAATTACAGTAACATTTATACACTTCCTCACGGGGAATGTTTTCGTGCCATTCATGTGGTATCCCCCTTTGATTCAGTAATTGTTCAATAGCCGGATCTTTGCTTCGTACTAAAATCAGTTGAAATTTTTCACCATCAATGGCTTTAATTAAGCGTGACAAATTCTTATGCGGCGAACTTCCAATTTGTAGAATCCGGGGACTTTCCGCATCAAATTTTTTTTCATTAAATACATAGTCGGATGGAGCGGGATTATGAATGACCTGAACTTTATCCGGGTCAAGTGAAAATTCGGTCAATAGTTGCTGCTTCATAAAGCCTGAAATAGTGGTAATCTTCTGCACTTTATTAAAAGGGATGCGCAATTTTGCCAGCCCAAATAAAAGCTTTTTTATCCCGGACAAATCCTTTTCATAATGACGCATATCATGAAGGGTAAGCACTGTCTTGCCACCTTTTAACACAAGCGCCAGGTGATTGGCATCCCCCGTAATATGATTAACATCGCCTTGGTATTTGTAAGCATTCAACAGGGAATGCGTCCGGCTCCACTTATGGCTACAGTAATAATTACTGATATTGATTTCATCTTTCAATTCTCTTTTAATGATGGTGAATACCTCTTCAACGCTGAAGGAATTCTCCATTTTCGGCCGGTTATAAAAAGTAACGTCCATAAATAAGCCTGAATGTCCCCGAAAAATAAAATGAAGATGAGTTTTTGTGTGAACTACACAAAAGTTGTGTACCCACAGGATAATATTAAATAATACAATTCTTTGAAAATATTAATTTTGAAATAGTTTAAGGCTAAAATTAGTTTTTATGCTGCTGCGGTATCAGTTGATACTATTATTCTTGCCTTGTTTTGACCCACCCTCAGTCCCTCCCTATCCGCCGGATGGTGGCAAGGAGGGAAGTTCGTTAGTTACCTGTATAGAAAGCTTGTATCTTTCGTGTACTAAATATTTTTATTTCACAGGTATAAACCCGCAAAGTTTTCAAAACTTTGCGGGTTTCTTGCTTTCTTCAATCGTATTTTCTTTCTTCCCCAACAGTCGCAAATCTCCGCTTACGCCAAGCGGGGACAAAAATTTAAAAGCAGTCATCCTGAGTGTAACGCAGTATAGCCGAAGGATCTCCCAAAACAAGCGGCTGCCATTGGCTGGGAGATTTTTCGACTCCGGTCGCAAATCAGCTCCACCTATCAGAATGACTCGTGAAAATGGGAAAAGAAAGAGCACCGGCAGAAAGGATGATCATAAAACCCCTTTGGCTCGAGTTTGTAACTCGTGCCAGCTCCAGTTACCGCATATCTTTCTGCAGTTTTTTTTGGTTAATTTTATTAAACCGAGTTTCTACAGCTTTATCATTCGGGGCTTCCATGCTGTACGATTTCATTGGTCCCAGTTTTGCTTAACAAGGTTTAATTGGTCTACTATAGGAATTGGCTGGCACAAGCGGACGCTTGCGCCAGCTTAGGGGGCAGATCAAAGCAAATGCAGAAAAGCACCAGCTGACCGGCAGGCTTACTTATTTCTTACGACAATTTTGAATCAAGAAACAATCATTACCCCACCCGGCTTTTCTGCCCTGCGCGCTTTATCAACGCTCATAACCAGAGGCTTTAAACCGAAAAAGATTTGTTTGAAAGCGGCTGGCTGGAAACGAATGAGGGAGAATTGCCGCTGGCAGCCGCTTGAGTTTATCTTTTTCTGCGCTTTTTTGCCGCCCGTTTTTTGCGCAAACAAAAAAGGGGCGTACCATTCATTTTAAAAAGCGGATCTTTTTAATTGGTTTTATACCTATACTTGAGACATTCTATTTTTATTACCACTTTCGGGCAGCCAAAAGTAGAGCGAAGATTTGCTGTCTTTATGGCTCGTAGTTGATCGGAAAAATATTGTTATTATACGTTCCATTCTTGATGTTCATTTTTTAAATGCGCAAAAAACGCACCGGGGGCTCCCAGATCTACGAAGCTTGTCACCCGAATAAGCGCCCTGCTTTCATCCGGCTCCGGGTCCAA
>DASQZL010000008.1:0-9690 GCA_035638715.1 Balneolaceae bacterium | reverse complement strand
AAATAAGCGTGGACGCTTATGACAGCTGGTTTTAACATTGTTGTGAGAACAGCTGCTGGTAAATAACCTTAAAAACCCAATCACTCATGTACACCTTCATCGGCTGTTCCGGTTTTCATTATGATGGTTGGAAAGGTATCTTTTACCCGGAAGAATTGCCAAAAGAGCAATGGTTGTCTTTTTATGCCGAACATTTTAAATCGGTTGAAATAAATAATTCATTTTACAGGCTGCCTCAGGCGGATACACTGAAAAAATGGTATGAGCAGACACCAGGACATTTTAGGTTTTCCATGAAAGGGAGCCGATACGTTACACATATGAAAAAACTGGTGGATGATGAGGATCTTCATGAGGGCATAAAAAAGTTTTATGAGGTTGTCGAAACATTGAGGGGCAAACTCGGATGCGTGCTGTGGCAGCTGCCGGGCAACCTGCATCGCCACGATGAAAAACTGAAAAATTTTTGTTCTCTATTGAGTTCCGATGTTAAAAATGTAATTGAATTTCGCCATGAGTCGTGGTTTGTGGACCCGGTTTTTGAAATTTTGGAAGCTCACAATGTCAGCTACTGCATCATTTCTGCACCGGAAGCTCTTCCGGATATTGTGCGTTCAACGAACGATACGGCATATGTTCGTTTTCACGGAACAAGTGAGATGTATGACTATGCTTACTCGGATGACGAAATTAAAGACTGGAGCTGTAAGTTGCAGGCTCTCAGCGTTCGGCGTATTTATGTGTACTTTAACAATGATTATGAAGCCAGTGCGGTTAAAAATGCAAAATCGATGAACCGGGAGTTCGAGGTTATGAAGGAGAAGAGGTGAACATTGAGCCATGAACCCTAAAAAATCGAGTCATAAGTAAAGTAATTTTACTCGCTACTCAAAACTCACCATTAAATCCTATTGATAAACCAATAAATACTCATTATCTTAGCAAACTTTGTATAGTGTACAAAAAGGATTTCAATAAATTTAAAATGCGAGGCGAGCAAGGTTTTAGCCATGTTTGAAGATTTATCCTCAAAAATTGACAAGGCTGTTCAGTCGCTCAAAGGTGAAGCAAAAATCACCGATGTAAATATTGCTGAAACAGTACGCGAGATACGTCGTGCGCTGCTTGATGCAGATGTGAACTATGACGTCGTCAAGACGTTCACCGATCACATAAAAGAGCGGGCCATGGGGGGCGATGTGCTCACAGCGGTAAATCCCGGTCAACAGTTTACTAAAATTGTATATGATGAAATGGTTGAGGCTCTTGGCCAGGAGCGCGAAGATATTGCTGTTGCGCAGACGCCGCCAACCGTAATTCTGATTGCCGGTTTGCAGGGCTCAGGTAAAACGACTTTTACTGCCAAGCTGGCGAAATATTTAAAGGAAGAAAATAACCGTAACCCCATGCTGGCGGCTGCTGATGTTTATCGTCCCGCCGCTATTAATCAGCTGAAAACGCTTGCTGATTCAATTGATGTACCAGTCTATTCTATTGAGCAGAAGGACGCTGTGCGGGCCGCAAAAGAAACTGTGTCGATGGCAAGAAGTCTTGCGCTTGATACGGTCATCATTGATACGGCCGGACGTATGCACATTGATGAGGCAATGATGAACGAGGTTGCGGAAATTAAGGAGGCGGTCAATCCGGATGAAACCTTGTTTGTCGTCGATTCCATGACCGGTCAGGATGCAGTCAATACTGCCAAAGAATTTAATGAACGGATTGATTATAACGGTGTCGTGCTCACGAAATTAGACGGTGATACCCGGGGCGGTGCCGCGCTGTCTATCAAGTCGGTCGTTCATAAGCCGATCAAATTTGTAAGTACCGGTGAAAAACTTGACGCACTATCACCTTTTTATCCCGATCGAATGGCCCAGCGTATTTTGGGTATGGGTGATGTGGTATCATTGGTAGAAAAAGCCCAGAAGGAGTTTGACGAAAAAGAAGCCCAGAAACTGCAGAAAAAAATTAAATCAGACAGTTTCGATCTGGAGGATTTCCGTCAGCAGCTGCAGCAAGTGAAGAATATGGGCAATATCTCTGATTTGGTGGGCATGATTCCCGGTGCTAATAAAGCATTGCAGGGGCAGGAAATTGATGAGAATTCTTTTAAGCCGGTTGAAGCAATTATTAATTCAATGACACCGGAAGAACGCCACAATCCGGAAATTCTGAATGCGACCCGCCGCCGACGCATTGCACGCGGATCGGGAACCAGTGTTCAGGAGATCAATGATTTGATGAAGCAATTCAAACAAATGAAGAAAATGATGAAGTCTTTCTCTGGTATGGGTAAAATTAGTCAGCTTATGCAGGGAATGAACGGCATGCAGAATATGAAAAATTTACCGTTTAATTAAATATTTTCAAAGCAAGTATAGCCGTCAAAACGTTGCGCAAGATTCCACCTAAGTCCTCTAATCATTTAATAAACAATAAGATAATAAGATAAACGACATTTAAGTACATGGTAAAAATAAGATTACAACGCAGAGGTCGAAGGAAACGACCGATTCATCATATTGTGGTTGCTGATAGCCGGGAACCGCGCGATGGACGAATCATCGAAGATTTGGGTAGATTTGATAATGTAACTCCCGAAAATCAGGTCGATTTAGATGAAGAACGTGCCATCCATTGGTTGAAGGAAGGCGCACAACCCAGCGATACTGTTCGCTCCATTTTCAAAAATCAGGGCATAATGTATAAAATGCACCTGATGCGATGGGGCAAATCGGAAGAAGAAATCGAAGAAGCCCTGGCAGAATGGCGCGAGGAACATGAAGAGGCAACATCGGAAAAGCCTTCTTCCCGAAAGCAAAAACAAAAAGCCATGCTGGAGGCGGAAGAAAAAGAATATCAGAAACAGCTTGAGAAGAAAGCCGAGCAGGCAGCAAAAGAACGCGCCCGGCAGGAAGCTATTGAAGAAGCAGAAGAAACCGAGGAAGCTGAGCCTGCTGAAACTACCGATGCTGAAGAACAAGAGGAAACAGTAGAAGCCGAAGAAGTCGTCGCCGAGGCTGAATCAGCCGAAGAGCAGTCTGACGAAAGCGAAGCCGAAGCAAAAGAAGCCGGGACTGAACAGGAAAGTGAAGACGAAGAACAGGAAGTTCAGGCTGAAGCTGAGGAAGAAGCGACGGCCGAAGAAACTGAGGAGGAAGAACAGAAGGCCCAGGCTGAGGATGAATCTGGTGAAACAGAAGAGGAACAAGAATCTGAGTCGGCCGAGGTTTCAACTGATATGCTGGCAAAAGATGCCATCAAGCATATTGAAGAAACGCCGGTTGATGAACTCGAAGGTTTTGTAACCGATGATGAGGATCGGGTGACCGTCCGGCGCGCCTGGGAGGAAAAACAGGAAGAAGGATAAGATCAACCAGAAGCTTTACTAATTGTCTTATTAGTGGAGCTAAAATTATGCTGGAGCCTATAGAAAACCAGTATGTTAAGATCGGTCGAATCGCCCGGTCGCATGGCGTACAGGGAGTAGTGTTAATTATTCCTGAATTGTATGCTCCGGATATTTTTGATGAGATCGATCTTGTGCGCCTGCAGAATGCCCGGGGGGATTTGATTCCTGCTCGTATTGAGTCGGTGCGCGTTCAGGAAAAAAATAATCGTCTTTCGTTCTTTGTCAAATTTGATCACGTTACGGATGGCAATGAGGCTGAAAAGCTTAAAAATATGGCTGTTTTTGTCGACCGCAAGCAAGTTGAACCCCGGCTTGAAGATGAAGCGACTAATGACCGGACCGGATACTCTGTGTTCGACGAAAATGGCAAAAAAATTGGTATTGTTGAGGATATTATCGATAATCCGGCGCAGCCGATTTTGGTAGTGCAGGCCAAAGAGAACCAACGGCTTATTCCAATGGTAGATGAATATGTAACAGATATTGATGAAAAGGAGGCCATCATTCGTGTTCAAAATGTTAATCAATTAGATGGTCTGGCGTGATGAGGATTGACCTCATATCGGCTGTGCCGCAGGTGCTTGAAAGTCCGCTGCAGCATAGTATTATAGGCAATGCGCAGGAGCAGCGTACAGTTGAAATCTATACGCATGATCTGCACGATTATTCGGACGACAAGCACCATAAAGTGGATGATTATCCCTATGGCGGCGGAGCTGGAATGGTTTTGACACCTCAGCCGATATTTTCCTGCATCGAAGCCCTGCAAGCTGAGCGGGGGTATGATGAGATAATTTTTCCAACACCGGATGCAACACGATTTGAACAGCCACAAGCCAACAAACTTTCGCTCAGTCAAAATCTTATTTTTCTTTGTGGACATTATAAAGGTGTGGATCAGCGCGTGCGGGAAGCTCTCATTACGCAGGAATATAGCATCGGCGATGTTGTATTGTCCGGTGGAGAGTTAGCAGTTTTAACGATGGTTGATGCCATCGTGCGATTATTGCCCGGAGTGCTGGGCAACAGTGAAAGTGCCTTGACTGATTCATTTCAGAACGATTTGCTGGAGGGCCCGGTTTATACAAGGCCTGCCGTATTTCGCGGGATGAAAGTTCCCGGAGTACTGCGCTCTGGAAATCATCATAAAATTCAGCAGTGGCAGCATAAACAGTCATTGCAGCGTACCCGAGAGGTACGTCCCGATTTACTTGAGAAATTTAATAATGAAGATTAGGTTAAAATCATGGACAAGTTAAAATTAGCAGAACAATCACTCATAAAGGATAATATCCCGGAATTTAAAGCGGGAGATACCGTGAATGTTCATTACCGCGTTCGCGAAGGTGATAAAGAACGCATTCAAAAGTTTGAAGGAGTCGTTATCTCGCGCCGGGGGTCAGGTCCGAATGAAACATTTATCTGCCGCAAAATTTCGGCGGGGAATATTGGTGTCGAACGTATCTTCCTGCTTCATTCTCCATTTATTGCAAAAATTGAGGTGAAAAAAGAAGGAGATGTGCGTCGGTCCAAGCTTTATTACCTGCGCGATCGACAGGGTAAGGCAGCGCGTATTAAAGAAAAAGATCGCCGAAATCGACAAAAACCGGCGGCTGAGGTACAAGAAAACGAGGAACCATCTGAGCCTGAACCGGAAGCCTCAGAGGAAGATGAAAATGTACAAGTTGCTGCTCAGCAAGAAGAGGAGTAAATTCATAATAAGACATTAAAACGAAAGATTATTTTCGTTCGTTTTATGTTATAGTGTAATTGTCCATTAAGCCGATCAGGATATGGCATTCGATTTTACAATTGTCGGTGCGGGTATTGTGGGCTTGTCAGCTGCTTATAAGCTATCAGAACAGTATGCTGACGCCCAGATCCTTATTTTGGAAAAGGAGAATCGGGTGGCTGCCCATCAGACCGGGCATAATTCGGGGGTAATTCATTCCGGCATCTATTACGAGCCGAATAGTTACCGTGCAAAAAATTGTGTAAATGGCCGGCATCAGCTGGTTGATTTTTGCCGGGAGCATGATGTGGCGCATGAAATTTGCGGCAAAGTCATTGTAGCTACCGAAGAATCGCAGCTTCCCACTCTCGATCAGATTTTTGAGAATGGTAAGGAGAACGGTATTGAAGGAATACGGAAAATCGATGCCCGGGAATTGCAGGAGATTGAACCTTACGCAAATGGCATTAAGGCTATTCATGTGCCATGCACGGGTATTGTTGATTATATAGGGGTGTGTAAGAAATTGCATGAGCTCATTTCTCAAAAAAACGGGGGTATTAAATTTGGACAGGAAGTAACGGAAATCCATACCGATGGAGAAGACGTCGTAGTCCGATCGAAAACTGATCAATTTACTACCCGGTATTTAATTAACTGTGCAGGTCTTTATTCGGATCGTGTTGCAGAATCGGCCGGAGTTGATACGGAGATTCAAATTGTACCGTTTCGTGGTGAGTATTACCGCCTGAAACCCGAAGCGGCACATATGGTTAAGGGACTTATTTATCCAATGCCGTACTCCGATTTTCCTTTTTTGGGTGTACATTTTACAAAAATGGCCCTGGGCGGGGTTGAATGCGGCCCCAATGCGGTTTTTGCTTTTAAACGGGAGGGCTACGAAAAATTATCTTTTGATCTTAAAGAGACCATTGAAACAGCAAAATTTTCCGGATTTTGGGAGCTGGCCAAACAACATTGGAGAATGGGACTTGCGGAATATTATCGGTCGTTTTCTAAAAGAGCGTTCGTCCGGGATTTGCAAAAACTTGTTCCCGCCATTCGATCTCATCATCTTGAACCGTCGCCTGCAGGGGTACGGGCCATGGCACTCCGACCAAACGGAGATATCGTTGATGATTTTCAATTTGCAGCCACTTCGAGTGCGATTCATGTTTTAAATGCACCCAGTCCGGCTGCTACAGCAGGATTAGCTATTGGAGACGAAATCGCCGAAAAGGCGAAAGAGACATTTAGGCTTTGATAATAAAGTTGGAGAGCTCCGGGAAAATTCTTGTCTTACTATTTTCTGACACCCAGCTCTTAAATTGGTGGTTATTTGTTTGTGTTGCTTTAAGAGATGGATCAATATAGCGTTCAAATTGATTTGAATAGAATTTAAAAACTCCATATTATCAATAAACTGTTCGAATCATAAATTCGTAAGAGAGAAAAAAATTTGAGCGCATGTATATCTTTAAAAGTCCATGCATTTCCAGCAGATATTTTTTGAACGTTAATGACCTGCTTGCTATGAGTATCGATTGAGACAGATTTCGTGCAAATGATATATAAGCATCGGATCCGTTCATAATTGTATTCCCTATCGAAATAATTGGTAACAAAGATGTGACATATTCTGCTCTTACCATTTATTACCTCCATTACGGATATATAGAAAATAGTTTTGTGTTTAGAACATTATATTTATCTTAATACTACTTGTTAATACATGTTGTATTAAATAAAAAAAATTCATAGTTTCAGCATCGAAGTTGAAGTGAAAGGATCGATAAGACATAGATAATGAATATGAAATTAATGAAAAATATCGCTTCAAGAATTAAAAAGCATGATTTTAAGGAAAGTATAAGTCTGGTTATTTGGTTTTTTATTGCATTTATTATATGCTCATTACCTGTAGATACAAGTGCGCAGGTGGTACATAAAAATCAACCTAATGAGCTGAATTTAACATTGAAGAAGGCTTTGCAGATGGCCCAAAAGAATAACACTCAAAACAGAATAGCCGATGCGAATACCAAAATTGTTCGATCACAATACCGGCAAACCGATGCTCTTTTTCTACCGCAGTTATCCGTAGAGGAAAATGCGATTTCAACGAATAATCCGCTGAATGTTTTTGGAGCACTTTTAAAGCAGGAAGTGGTTACGGCAGCTGATTTTAATCCCGCTACACTTAATCATCCCGACCGAAGGCGTAATTTTGCTACAAGTATCAACCTTCGAGAGTCGCTGATAAATCCTTCAGGTATCATGAAGCGGCAGGCCGTTAAAAAGCAGTTCAAAGCGAGCCAAATGCAGAAGGTGCGGACGAATCAGTACGTGGATCTAAGGGTCAAACAAACCTGGTATCACTTTATGCTATTGCGACGAAAAACCGGAATCATTGATACGACGCTCACTGCTGCGAAAGCCAATTTAAAACAAGCCAGAAGTTTTTATAAACAGGGGATGATGAATAAAGCAGATGTGCTTGCTGCCGTGGTTCGGAGTAAACAATTACAAAGTAAATTATCGAAAGCCCGGAATGATCTGTACAACGTTCAGCAGCAGTTGACGTATTTGATTGGCGTTCCTGAAGAGACAAAGATATCGCCGAAGGGGACTCTTAAGATGACTTCTGTCCCGGTGCCACAAACCAATTTGGGACCAATGATTAAAAATCGACCGGACATGATGGCTATGAAATATCAAATTGAAGCCTCCCGTAAAAAATTAAGTTCATCGGAATTTAATTTTTTACCCTCGGTTAACTTTTTTGGAACATACGGATGGAATGATAAGGCCTTTCTGGGGACCAGGGCAAACAGCTATACGGTTGGTATTACCCTTAAATGGAATCTTTTTAAAGGATTCAAAAACATAGGTTCCGTACAGCAATCACAGGCTCAACTTTCAAAAGCTAAATTGCAGTATCAGGATCACCTGCGCAGAAATAAGGTTGAGGTGCAATCGGAGCGACGCTCACTGCGGGAAGCCAGAGAACAGGTCGAAATTGCACGTACCACCGTAAAACAAGCCCGTGAAACATACCGTATTCGCCATAACCGCTACAAACAGGGGATGCAGAATATGAGTGATTTGTTGAACGCTCAAGCTACTTTTTCTCAATCCAAACTGAAACTTGCCGCTGCTTTGTTTCAGTATAACGTACACGCAGCAAAACTGAAGTATCTGTTGGATAATGCCCATAATGTTAAGTAAACAAAAGATGGTACTAAAAAGGAGTCTGTGAGTCTGGTTGAAAATTACATCCGTACTGATTTTTAGTAATCCATAAGTTAAAAAGTTCACCATTGAAAACGACAAGATGACGAATCAAACATTAGCAATTAAATCTATTCTCTCGTTCTCAGTCCTTTTGCTACTGAGTTCATGTAGTCATAAAAAGTCAAATACCACAAAAAATGCTGAAAAGCCTGTCGTGCAGACGTCAGTCGCTAAAAGGACCTCCGTTCCCAGGTATTATCAGTTTGTGGGATCGGTAGAGTCGGAACATCGAATAAATTTGAGTACAAAAGTAACAGGCCAGATTACTAGCCTGCCTTATGATGTCGGCGATTCAGTATCAAAAGGTAAAGTGCTGTTGCAGATCAAGCATAACGATATCCTTGCACAACGGAATCAGGTTAAGGCCAGTTTGGCACAGGCCCAAACGACATTGGAAAATACGCGCACAAATTACAATCGCATAAAAGCCCTCTATGCTGACAGCAGTGTAACGAAAAAAAAGCTGGATGATATGAGGACGCAATTTGAAGTTGCCAGGGCTCGGATTAAAGCACTAAAAAGCAAGCTGGCAAAAACAAAAGACCTGTTGGACTATTCGATACTTAAATCACCTATTAACGGGTATATCGTGAAAAAAAATGTAACCCAGGGGGATATGACAGCACCGGGCAAGCCACTGCTAACGCTTGAAGATGTAAAATATTTAAAAGTGCATGTGACGGTTCCTTCATCGCAAATTGGATTCTTCAGCAAGGGCGACAGCGTCAATATCGCCATTAATGCAGCGGATGCACATGTTGTAGGAACGGTCAAATCGATCAACCCTTCGGGAAATGCAATGAGCAGGCAATTTGATGTGGATGTTAGAATCCCTCCAAAAGTAGTTACAAAATCCAATATAAAGCCCGGTATGTTTGCCCGCATATCACTGAAAAGGGGAAGTCAATCACTTTTTAGTGTGCCTGCAAAAGCCTTGATACATCAGGGGCAATTGACAGGTCTTTATATGTTGGATTCCAACAATAAAGTCATTTTACAATGGGTGCGGACCGGTCGAAAAATAGGCTCAAGGGTACAAATATTATCCGGGCTGGCAAAAGGAGACCGCTATATAACCTCTTATAACGGCCGGCTGCAGGAAGGCCAAAAAGTTACTATTCAATAGAATATCATATAAAAGAAATTTATGAAATCAGGGATAGCAGGAAAGATTTCAAGTGTATTTATCAATTCGAAACTGACGCCCCTTCTGATGATGGCGTTCCTGGCCATAGGTGTGTATAGT
>DASQZL010000007.1:0-13907 GCA_035638715.1 Balneolaceae bacterium | reverse complement strand
ACCCCGCAAATTCGCCCGTCGCTCCTACCATTAAAACATTCATAATTTGTGATTTTTAGTTCTCTCGTTGATTTATTTCTCAAACAGCTTCGATGGTGAAATCATTTAATCGGACGGCAGGATCTTCCGGATATTAGATGCCGGGCTGGATGCTTGATGCTGGATGTTAGTTGGATGTCTCATTAATGTTAAATTTGCCATCTGGAAATGGAAAGAGTAAAATGAATGTATCATACGGAACTATGGAGCAGAAACAGGTATCAAAATTGACCGAATTTACGCTATTTGTTTATAGCGAATCTTAAAGGATATTTTAAAAATAGAAAGCACCGGCATCCAGCCTGCATTTTATTTCCTCTATGCCGCTATTTAGAATAAGTCAAAACCTTAGGGCTTAATTACAATTTTGCCCGTTGTATGAAGGGTCTGAATCTGTTGCAGGGCTTTTCTTGTCTGTTCCAGAGGAAAAGTTTGGCTGATATGGACTTTTAGATCTCCCTCCTCCGCCAGGGAACACAAATCGTCAAGCTCGCGGGAATTAGGCTCAACAAACACGTATTCAAAATCGATGGAGGGATCAATATTATCCCCGTGATTTACTATTGAAACCAATTTTCCGTCATCTTTTAATGTTGGTAATGCCTGCCGTAAAGTTTCACCACTGGTGCAATCAAATATAAGATCAACGCCCCCGGGTTCGATATCCCGAATCGTTTTCCCCACATCCGTATTTTGATAGTCTATGGTCTCGTCAGCACCCAATTCTTCCATAAATTCGTGATTCTTTTCGCTTGCTACTCCAATAACCCGGGCGTTTTTCACTTTAGCCAGCTGAATACCAAAACTGCCGACTCCGCCAGAGGCGCCCAGAATAGCCACCGTTTGTCCATCTGCTAAATTACCGGCATCGTAGAGCGACTGATAAGCAGTAAGTCCTGTCAGCGGGATTGCTCCGGCTTCTTCAAAATCGAGATTGGCAGGTTTTACTGCTAAATAACTCTCGGGAATTACAATATGTTCGGCGAAGGTCCCCCACTGGATGATTGGACGGCGGGCATAGGCATACACTTCATCACCTTCTTCAAAGCGGCGGGCACTGAATCCTCGTTCCTTAACCACACCGGCTAAATCCCAGCCCGGTATAATGGGAAAATTATGAGGAACGCGCCCTTTCAGATGGCCCCCAACAATCCCGGCATCAACCGGATTGACTCCGGCGGCTTTTACTTCTATGAATACTGCGCCCTCTCCAACCTCGGGAAGATCAACGGAGCCAATTTTTATATTATTCAGGCTTCCGAATTCTGAGAACGTTGCAGCTCTGGTTTCTGTCATCGTATTTTTTTTAAGTTAAATTTCAGATTAATTTATCCAGAATAATCATGCATCCTAACTAATTCAAAAATGTCAAAATTTAATTGCCTCCTAAGCTATTTACAGAATGAACGAGCGGAGATTATTCTTCCAAACGTATTTTACGTTGGATAAATGAACATTCAAGGGCCGATAGCCGTTCGTATAATTCTTTGAATTCACATAGTATCCTTCAATCTTTAAACCTGCGAATACATTCCGGTTGATTTTTGCCGGGCTCAGCTAAAATATTTTCTATTCTCATTAGACGGATGTTATCAAGCCCAAAATTCTGTATTTTAATCATTACATTTAATAAATCATTGAGCAGGAAAGAAGAATTACATAACAATGATGCAGAAAAATTTCATTCAAAATGGGGGAATTGGCACTACTCCAATCGATGAGGTCGGCGTGGAAGAGCGTGTAGCCCGACTCAACCATCGCAGCATCAAAAAAGATTCCAAAATTCAGGCGCTGAAAATGGCCCTGAGCATGGTTGATTTGACCACGCTGGCAGGCCGGGATACCGAAGGTAAGGTTATTCAGCTTTGCCAAAAAGCCAAAGAGCCGCACGCTGCCCTGCCGGATTTGCCGACGGTAGCGGCTGTTTGCGTCTATCCGCCGATGGTAAAGACGGCTAAAAAAGAGCTTGAAGGTACCGATATAAAAGTTGCAAGTGTTGCCACGGCTTTTCCAAGCGGGATGACCTCACGCAACATAAAGCTGGAAGAAGCCCAAAGAGCTTTGGAAGATGGCGCTGACGAGGTGGATATGGTGATATCGCGCGGGGCTTTTTTGCGGGGTGAATATGATTATGTCTTTGATGAAATTGCCGCTGTCAAGGAGGTCTGCGGAGACGCACACTTGAAGGTGATTCTTGAAACCGGCGAACTTCAAACCTATGAAAATGTTCGTAAGGCCAGCGATTTAGCCATGCATGCCGGTGCTGATTTCATCAAAACATCCACAGGCAAAGTGAAGCCTGCAGCCACTCAGCCGGTTGTGCTGGTGATGCTGGAAGCTATCCGCGATTATTACTATAAAACTGACCGCATGGTGGGCATGAAACCGGCCGGCGGAATTCGCAAGGCGAAACAGGCCTTGCAATACCTGGTGCTGGTTAAAGAAACGCTCGGCGCGGCCTGGCTGACGCCCGATTATTTCCGCTTTGGGGCCAGCTCACTCACCAACGACCTGTTGATGCAAATTACTAAACAGCAGACAGGCGTTTATGACGCACCCGAGTACTTTTCGAATGATTGAAGTGTTAGTCCCAAAAATTGAAATTAAAATCATCCGTATTTCCGGAACCGGACTACGTTCATTCCTTAAAACTCACTACTTACCTTTAGCAGCTTTATAAACGCGTGCATCATACGCCTTAAAGGATGAAAGCACGGAATCTGCCTGAACGCCCTTAATCTTGTGGATATTTATAACTGTCAGATAACGAATACGTGGATCAGGATCACTGAGCAGCATTTTTAATTGTTTCTGCCAGTCCTGTGCCGAAGTATCGTGATTCATTAAAATCTTCAAGGCCTGCGCGCGAACAGGATAATCATAGACCGGCTCAATATAAAATTTGGCATATTTTACCGCATCACTGGTATCCCCCCGGTCTGCCAGCACGCCAATAGCCGTAATAGCACGTGTACCTGATGTGTCCTGCTGAATTAAGGTATTTGTAAAATTAAGGGCAGTCGTAGAATCGACCCGCTGCATGTACATGCGCAAAGCTCTGTTGGCCAGGCTTGTGTCAGCATGATTTCCTGCTATGCTTTTTAACTTCTGGGTAACTGATTGTCCCTTATAATTCTGCAAAGCAGTTAAAGCAACTGATTGAACTTTGGCGCTACTGCTGTTGAGTGCATTTAAAAAATAATGTTGTGTGCCATTGGCTCCTTTGGTGATAGCTCCATAGGCTTTGAGAAGAGCCGCCTGTACTTTTGGATTATTATTTTTCTTCATGGCATTCGTCAGAGCCAATTGCAGGTCGGTGTCATTTGTATGCATACCCAACTGGCGGGCCGCCTCTACACGGGCAGCGGTAGTCTTTGCATTTCGCAGCTGGTAAAGTGAATACGGCACAGGTTTATATTGTTCCAATGCCATTCTTTGATAAGCCGGAGCCTGAATATTAACATTCTTTGTCCCCGCCGGCAATGATACCCAAACAGTATCAACGGCACCTCCTTTAAAAAGAACCTGTTTTTTTTGAGTACCGGTGTTCGTCATAATTTGGACCGGCAAATTCACTTTCTGCTGCAGCGTGTCTTTTTTTGCCTGGAAAGCCAGTTGCAGGGAATCAGAACTTTGATTCAGTTTAAAGGTTACCGCGTACAGAACGGTATCACTTTTTGCCGTATTTCCCTTGGTAACTGTTGAATCAAAGGCAGGGAGTCCCTTTATTTTTGGCTGCCCACTTATCTTATACCACATATTATCAAGTTTTTCGGAAGTAAGTGTGCCCGGTCCCTGCTTAAGCAATCGGGGCATAACCTCTGCAGCAATTTTTTTGGTGTTCGGGATATTCCATGATGGGTAATGCTGCCAGAAATTCCAGTTTTTGGGACTAAAATTATCGTATACGGTCGAAAAACCGGTGTGAGGCCCGTCATTTTTCGCATTCATCATGGCTGTCGAATCTGTCAACTGATAATGAAGAACCGTCTGCATAAATTTTACAGGTCGGGAATCGCCCCACTGCGCTTCATGTAAATAAACTCCAAACCACTGGGCATACAAGCCGCGGCGTAGCTGGCTCAACCAATTTCCCCGGTTTTTGTATAGAAAGATCGTTGAAGCACCATACGACTTTTGTTCCCAGTGGTCGTCTTTCAATATCACCAGGTTGACCCGCTGATAAGGATATCCCATACCGGTAGCTTTTTTTATCCGAGCCAAAATCTTTTTCGTATCATTAACCAGTTTATGTTGCACACTATCAGAAATGCAGTGAGCTTCTGCAAAACTATTAATCCCATGGAAATGTCCCAGACCAAATGCCAGCGTGGTGATCGGAATCCGGGACCCCGTCACATAGGTGAGCTTTTTAGTGCTGTCAGGATACATTTGCTTGTTTTTGCTGACGCCTGTGGCAAAAACCTTGTAATCTTCGGGGACACGCAGAGAAAGTGTAACATTCATCATTACGCGGGGATTATCTTTGGTCGGAAGCCAGTGGCGGGTCGATCGCGGCAGCATCGAGGTCCAGATGGTACCCTCACTGCTCTTTAACAATCCAAAATGAGGGGTTGCATGATAAGCGATAGTCACCTGATAATGTTGTCCGATTTGCGATGGTTTTCCCAAGGCTATTTGCAGGCTATCCCCATTCGAATAATAATTGAGTCTCTCATTTTGCGAGCGTACTGAGTCAATACTAATTCCCGGATCATCCAGTGTCAATGTATCGGTCCCGCTGATATTGGCCGTCAGCTTATATTGAACCGCTCCTCTGATTGATAAATTCTTGGGATTAATCTGTAAGTTAATTTTTGCCCGGTTGAATTTAAAATCGAGCTTTGGACGGCTTTTATAGTCAAAATTCTGGGCTTTTGCAGAGAAAGCAACCATACAAAAGGTAAGAACAAGTAAAAATTTCTGTACCGTATTCTGTTTTATATACATAATCGGGATTTTTGCAGAATCTGTAATTTTGCTAAAAATGATGCTTTAGAAAAATATAGTCAAATTCTTACACAAAATTATTACTTAAAAAATCAAACTTAATCATTTAAGCCGAGGGTTACTCTGCATCCGGTCGAGTGATATTGTGCCAATTTAGCGGCTGTTAAATGTTTTAGATGCTTTTTTTGTTGTCAAGTTGCACATTTAACGAATCTAAAACAAAATTTATTTGATATGGCTACAATGAAAACGATGCAAATTACAGAGCCGGGTGCCGATTTCGAACTCGCTGAAAAAGAGATCCCGACACCTGCTGAAAACGAAGTTTTAATTAAAGTTGAAGCCTGCGGTATTTGTCACAGTGACGCATTTGTAAAAGAAGGGGTAATGCCCATTGATTACCCGCGCGTACCGGGACATGAAGTTATTGGTACGGTCGAAGGAGCAGGCGCCAATGTTTCACTTTGGGAGGAAGGACAGCGCGTAGGCGTTGGATGGCACGGCGGGCACTGTTTCGAATGCGATGCCTGCCGTCGCGGCGATTTTATCAATTGTGAGAACGCACAAATCACAGGCATCGACTTTGACGGCGGCTATGCCGAATATCTCACGGCGCCGGCACAGGCTGTGGCCGATGTACCCGAGTCCCTTTCTTCTGAAGAGGCTGCTCCCCTGCTTTGCGCGGGAATCACAACATTTAATGCACTGCGTAACAGTAATGTTGGCCCAGGAGACCTGGTTGCGGTTCAGGGAATCGGCGGACTGGGTCACCTTGCCGTTCAATACGCCAACAAATTTGGCTGCGAGGTTGTGGCTCTCTCGCGCGGAACCGACAAAAAAGAACTTGCTGAAGAACTGGGAGCCCATCATTTTATTGATGCAGAAACTGGCGATGCCGCGGAAGAATTGCAGGCGTTAGGCGGAGCTGACGTCATACTCTGTACCGCTCCAAACAGTGAAGCTATGAGCGCGGTCGTCGACGGCCTGGCAACCGAGGGACGCATGATGATTGTCGGTGCCAGCGCGGAACCCATTGAAGTGAGCCCGATGCAGCTCATCATGGGACGTAAATCCATTCAGGGCTGGCCCAGTGGCGACGCGAATGATTCAGAAGACACCCTGAATTTTAGTGCTTTACAAAACATTACGCCGGAAATAGAAACCTATCCGCTGGAAAAAGCTAATGAAGCCTATGCCCGGATGATCAATAACGAAGCCCGCTTTCGCGTTGTACTCACCGTTTAATTCAAAAATATTTGCCTGTAATAAAGACAGGGCGAGCTTATAAAAATTGCCATGTCTGATAAAGGTTCTTATAAGGCTTACTAAATTTTGAAAATTTAGTAAGCCTTTTCGTTTTTATTCTTGAAACTGGGCCAGCACTTCATCAATTAGTTCGCGGTTTGTGGAAATACCATTTCCGGTTTGAATCGTTTCCCGGCCGTTCACATCGCAAAAAATACCGCCTGCTTCTTGCAATATAGGCAGCAGCGGTGCCGCATCCCAGATATTCAATTCCGGATCAAACATAATATCCGCACGCCCCGTAGCCACCATCATGTGTCCGTAAGCATCACCCCAGGTTCGATGCAATCTTGATTTTTGGATCAGCTTTTTCAGCGGCTTTTCAAGATCGACTTCCGAAGCCTTCGTCACATCTGTCGTCAAAAATGTAGCCTCCTGCAGCGATGAACAATCACTCACAGAACAGGTTTTTTCATTAAGTCGGGCGCCTTCGCCCCGCGCCGCCTCACAAAGTTCCTCGAGGACGGGAGCAAAAATCACTCCTGAAACCGGCTCGTTTTCGTATAAAATGCCAACCAGTGTCGTATAAAAGGGTACGCCGTGAATGAATGATTTCGTACCATCAATCGGATCCAAAATCCACTGTACAGGACTTTCAGGATTGATTTTACCATGTTCCTCACCAATAATGCCATGGTCAGGAAATCGTGCGGCAATCCCTTTTCGCATTAACGCTTCCGTTTTGCGGTCGGCAATTGTCACGGGAGACTGATCACTTTTTCGCTCAATTTCGAGATTTTTTTTGTAGTAGTTGAGTGTTCTTTTACCGCCGAGACGGGCAATTTCTATGGCAGCCTGGTGAATTTTTTGAAGATTAAAATCCATATTTATTTTGTGATTCGAAATTATATGCCGTTCAAGATAGACAAAATGCTACTAAATTCAATCTTCGGAAATCAAATACTTAACGGAACGGCTTTCCCGGCTGCTCAGGAATGCTTTTTCTATGATCCGAATGGTATTTCGTGCTTGCTCAGGTTTAACCATCAGCTCCCCGTTGCCCCGGATAACGTCAGCTATATTTTGGTAATATTTTTGATAGCACCCGGTTGCTGTCTCAATCTTTTGCTTTTTTGTGTCCCCGTCAACATCCATGTATAATGTTCCCCACTGCTCCTTTGGCTCCCGGCCCCATGATTCATCTGAAGGAACTTCGCCATTCTTCAGCGCTTCCTCCTGCGGATCCAGACCGTATTTTACATAAGCTCCCTCTGTACCGTGCAGAATAAAGCGCGGGCCATATTCCTTTACAAGCATACTTGCTTTCAACACAACACGCAATTGCCCGTAATGTAGTATTATCTCAAAAAAATCATCCGATTCACCAAAATCGCGCTGCCGGCGAACATCAGCGGTTATCATTTCGGGCTGGCCAAAAAGCACCAGGGCCTGATCGATCAGATGAGATCCCAAATCATACAAAATACCGCTTCCCGGCAAATCTTTTTCGCGCCATGCGTCCTCCTTGGGACGATTTCGGAATCGGTCAAAGTGAGATTCAAATTCGACCAGTCGGCCCAATGTTTTGTCGTGTAATAAATTTTTTATCGTCAGAAAATCGCCGTCCCAGCGTCTGTTTTGGAAAACACTCAGCACCCTGTCCCGCTCTTCAGCTAATTCAATAAGCTGTTGTGCCTGGGCGTAGTTCGGTGTGAATGGTTTCTCCACAACAACATGTTTACCTGCTTCCAGCGCCTGTATCGCGAGTGGGAAGTGAGACTCATTTGGAGTAGTGATTACAACTATTTCAATTTCCTGATCTGCCAGCATCTTTTCGGTATCCCTGAAAAGCTTTGTAGTGGGATATTTTTTTCTGGACTCTTCAGCATGGCGTTCAACAAAACCATATAAGTTCATCGAATTCAAAGTACTTATGATGGGCGCATGAAAAACCCGGGAGGCCATGCCATATCCAATAATCGCAGTTATAACAGGTTCAGCCATTCTTGCCTTTTTTAAGTTAAATTTTCCTCAATGGGTAGATCATATATCAATCTAAAAAATATCTTGTAACGGAACTCGTGCCAAGAAGATAAAAGTTTCAAATCACCTTAAATCATTAAAAAAGCTTTGATAACCCAAAATGTCATCCTGAATCTTTAGTCCTAACTTGTTCCAGTATCCATGTTTAATGGCTATAAGATCATCAGGAGATTCTGGAATAAGTATAGAGAGAAAAAATTGAGTGGTTTCGCAAAGTTACCTAAATATATTGATCATATTCTATATTTATTATAGATATATTTCTTATTTTGTTTTATATCAATAATTTACATATTCTTATAAATTATTGATAATATATATTCAGCCATCTAATTTGTAACCTAAATAAATAAGGCACTTTAAATGTGATGCAGGTCATCAGCATATTTTAATTCAAATTATTGTTATTTATTTACTTATAAAAATATTAATATTTCTATCAACGCCTTTAAAACAGTAAACCCTAAATAATTTAGGTCAAATTCTGATCATAATATTGCTTATAATATTTATAGATTTTAAAATTATTTAGATGGTATTCATAATATTAAAGCAATTTTTTATGATTTACGCCTTTGGTAATTTTACGACTCCCAATAAAAAAAGTCGCTGCCAAATGACAGCGACTTCGGCCTAAAGTTAATCTTTTTTTAATCTTCATCATGCATACGCTGAACCATCCACTGGGGGTAAATCGGTGTGGGTTCCGTAGTTTCCGCAATACGATTCAGCTCTTCATCCGAAAGCTCTATTTCAGCACTTGCCAAGTTATCCTTTAACTGCGACATTTTCTTTGCTCCGATGATTGGTGCTGTAACGCCCGGCTGGTGAAGCAACCACGCTAAAGCAATTTGTGGAATAGTTGCTTCTTTTTCCTGCGCGATTTCATCCATCACTTCAACAGCGTCATAGGCTTCTTCCTTATCAACCGGTGGGAAATCAAAATTTGTACGTCGCGCCCCTTCGGGATTTTCCTGGTCCCGCCGGAATTTCCCGGTAAGGAAACCACCGGCCAGCGGAGACCACGGCAGCACGCCCAGTCCCTCCTCTCGGCATAAGGGTAGCAGCTCATATTCAAGATCACGTCCCGCTACGGAATAATAAGCCTGCAGCGAAACGAAAGAACTCCAATCATGCGCTTTAGAAATTTCCAGTGATTTTGCAAGCTGACGTACTGTTAAATTTGAGCAGCCGATATATCGCACCTTACCCATACGAACCAAGTCGTTCAAGGCTGAGAGCGTTTCTTCGATAGGCGTCGATTTATCGACACCATGAATTTGATACAAATCGATGTAATCAGTCCCCAGTCGCTCAAGACTGGCTTCAACCGATTCAAAAATGTGTTTGCGCGAAAGTCCCACATTATTCACGTCGCCGGTCCCTTCGGCCGCTTCTTCACTCATCGGTCCGCGAACTTTCGTCGCAATTACGGCTTGCCTACGCTTAATACCGACATCCTTAATGGCCTGTCCCAATATTTTTTCCGACTCGCCCTGCGAATAGACATTCGCTGTATCAAAGAAATTGACGCCGGCCTCCCATGAGGTTTTGACCATCTCGGTAGCCAGATCCAAATCAACCTCTCCTATTCCATGAAAAGAAGACCCAAACGTCATTGCACCGAGGCAAATTTCCGATACCTTCAGTCCTGTTTTCCCAAGTGTTGTGTATTTCATAATCCAATTTTTATTTGATGTTAAACTATATTCACATTAATCAACATATTAGCAGAAAAGGGAGTTCATGGTTTTACGGTCTGAAAACGGTTTAAAATCCTTTTTCGCTCGCTCCTGCTATTTTCATATTTTCACTGTATATTTATTACCAAATTTAACCGGGTTCTTTTCGGAACTTATTCATACGACAATTAATTTATAAGTAAAAATTTCACTATTGGCAACTTAAATGGAGACTACCATCGAACTGCCGATTACTTATGACATTTCACTGGCCAAAAAATTAGAGGGTCATCTTGTATTAATTAAATATGGCGGAAATGCCATGGTTGATGATGAAGTGAAACGGGGAGTGATTGCAGATATCGTCTCTTTAAAAAAACTGGGAGCAGTACCTGTAATCGTTCATGGCGGCGGACGTGTGATAAAAAAAATATTAGATGATGTTGGACTGAAATCGGAGTTCGTCGACGGGCATCGCAAAACGGATGCTGAAGCGATGCGTTATGTTGAAATGGCTCTCACCGGCAGTGTTAATTCGGATCTTGTAAAATTAATCAACGCTACGGAGTTTAAAGCCGTAGGCCTTTCCGGTAAAGACGGCGGCATGGTCGTGGCTCAAAAACGGAAGCATCAGATTACTGTGGATGGTGAAACCCGTGAAGTCGATCTGGGTTATGTAGGTGATGTAAAATCCGTCAATACGGATCTTATCCATACGCTCATCGATGCTAATTATATTCCCGTAATATCGCCTGTATCAATGGGCACTGATCTGGAAAATTATAACATCAACGCCGATATGTTTGCCGGTCATCTCGCCGGGGCGCTGAATGTTAACCATTACCTGGCATTAACCGATGTGGATGGGCTATTAAAAAATATTGATGATCCCTCTTCCCTGGTTCGGGAACTTGATCTCGAAAAAGCAGAATCAGAAATCGGGAATCTTATCGAAGGCGGCATGATTCCAAAAGTCGAATCATGCGTATTGGCTCTAAAAGAAGGAGTCGAAGCCGCCCATATCATTAACGGGACCGCTTCTCACAGCATTCTCAAAGAGTTGCTTACCAAGGAGCGGGCAGGAACGCTAATAACACATTAGTTTTTATTAAAATTTCATTAGATTCTGATTCGAATTTTTTGTATTAAGGTGAAAAGTAAAAACCTTTGAACATTGAAAGGTCTCCGAACAAGTATTATTCAACCCCAAAATGCTTAAAAAAATTCTTAACTATCTATGAAAGACACTGCACAGAAGCTTGCTGAACAGTATCATGTGGATTTGTATGGACGATATCCCCTTACCCTCACCGAAGGCAAAGGTGTTAATGTTACAGCTACGAACGGGAAGACGTATCTTGATGCGCTGGCCGGTATCGCAGTAAATTGCCTGGGATATGCACATCCGGTCCACGTCGATGCCATCCAGAGTCAGGCAGAAAAAATTGTCCATATGTCTAATTTTTTCTACAATGAACCTCAAAGTGAGCTGGCCAGACTGCTGGCGGAAATTTCTGGTCTGGATAAGGCGTTTTTCTGTAACAGCGGTGCGGAAGCCGTTGAAGGGGCTGTGAAATTAGCCCGCAAATATGCCTATTTACGAGAAAAATCCGGGAATATCATTTCCATGAAAAATTGTTTCCACGGGCGAACGATTGGCGCAATTTCCATGGGCAAAGAAAAGTATCAAAAAGGATTTGCACCGATGGCACCCGGTTTTGAGCAAGTTGCGATGAATGATATCCCCGCGCTGGAGGATAAATTCAATGAAGACACCGTGGCCGTGATTCTCGAACCCATTCAGGGCGAGGGAGGTATTCACCCGGTGGAAAAAGACTACCTGGAAAAAGCACGGGAATTGTGTGATCAGTACGACGCACTGCTCATCCTTGATGAGATACAGTGCGGCATCGGGCGGACGGGCACGATGTTCGCATTTCAGCAATACGGGGTCGAACCCGATATTTTAACCTCGGCGAAAGCTCTTGGCGGCGGTGTACCCATTGGCGCGGTGATCGCTAAAGAACATGTGGCTGAAGCATTCGGCCACGGTGAGCACGGTACAACCTACGGCGGCAATCCGCTGGCTTGTGCAGCTGCCTGCGCTACGATCAATACGCTTTTGGATGAAAATTTGGTAGACAAGGCGCAGGAAAAGGGCAACTATTTTATGAACGAAATGCGTAAACGAGCTGAAGACCTGGATGCGATTAAAGAAGTACGGGGACGCGGGCTGATGATTGGCGTTGAGTTGAATTTTGAGGGCGCCGCTGTTGTAGATGCCATGCTTGAACGCGGGGTCATCTCAAACTGCGCTTCAGATACCGTCATGCGAATCATCCCCCCTCTTATTATTGAAAAAGAGCAACTCGATACAATTATCGAAGTATTAACGGAATCCATAAAAGAAGTACAGAAAAACCATGACAAAGCATAAAGTTGGAGTCGTTGGAGGCACCGGTTATACCGGTGCGGAACTCGTTCGGCTGCTTGTCAATCATCCCGACGTAATACTTGAAACTGTTACCTCAAGGAGTGAGGCCGGGCGATCTTTTTCGGCAGTTCACCCGCATTTTTCGGGTTTGGCTGACATGAAATTCCAGACGGTTGAAAAACTGGATCGTTATGATCTGGATTTAGTATTCCTGGCACTGCCACACGGGGCCTCCATGGATTTTATCGAATCATACAAGGAAGAAAAGTATCGCGTAATTGATCTTTCCGGTGACTTTCGCTTAACGTCGGCGAAAACTTATGAGAAATGGTATGGCCAGGACCATACGGCTCCTGAATTTATTGATAAGGCTGTATTCGGATTACCGGAATTATTTCGTGATGAGGTACGTACAGCCAATCTGGTCGCCAATCCGGGCTGCTACCCTACTTCTGCAATCCTGGCCCTGGCTCCGCTGTTAAAAAATAACTTAATTAAGACCGAGGGTATAACCATTGACGCTAAATCGGGGGTCACCGGAGCGGGAGCTACCGCCAGTGCAAAGACCCATTTTCCCGATGTATTCGGAAATTTTTCTGCTTACGGCCTTCGCACACACCGCCATACCCCTGAGATTCAGCAGGCACTGCAGCGATATATAAACGGGGATGAGCCTCAGGTGCTCTTCACCCCTCACCTGTTGCCTATTGATCGGGGGATTTTAAGCACTACCTACAGTACCCCGCGCAAGTCACTGAATGAGGAATTGATTCAGGAGACGGTTGCCCGGTTTTACGAGAAAGAGCGGTTCGTTCGCGTACTGGATGAACCTCCGAAAGTAAAGAATGTACGAGGATCTAATTATTGTGATTTGTTTGTCACCTATGATAATCGCACTAATAAAATTATTACGATTTCAACCATTGATAATCTCGTCAAGGGTGCAGCGGGACAGGCGGTTCAAAATATGAATATCATGTTCGGACTTATTGAACACTCCGGCCTGAAAATAACACCACTAAGCCCATAGTTGGTGGTTTGTTGTTAGTTGTAGGGAACTCTTGAACGATACAACTAACAATGCACAATCAACAGACATACCAAATAATTATTAAAATACAGTCAACATACTAATTTACTATGTTAAACAACATTACACATGTTCGCGGTTTTAAATGCTGGGGCGCCCATATGGGAATTAAATCGAAACGTCGTGATATTGCGCTCATTTATTCAGAGGTCCCGGCATCGGCTGCCGCAGTTTTTACGCAAAACGTAGTGTCCGCTGAACCTGTTAAATTGAGTCGTGAGCACATCAAGAGCGGCAAGGCACAGGCTATCATATGTAATTCAGGCAACGCCAATGCCTGTACGGGAAAAGAAGGCTGGAAAGGTGCGGTAGCCATGGCCGAAACGACGGCAGAACTGCTGGAAATCCCTAAAAATTATGTCCAAGTGGCTTCAACCGGCTTGATTGGTGAGCCCTTCCCCACCGAAAATGTGTTAAATGGAAT
>DASQZL010000006.1:0-2855 GCA_035638715.1 Balneolaceae bacterium | reverse complement strand
TCATCGGTGTGATAACGATCAAGGTTTACGTTCGGAAATGAATAATAAAGCCGGATTTCCTGCAGTTGCCGGAAAGTATTAATAATAAGCCGGGGATCCCACAGCCGGATATTATTTATGGTCTGCGTATTATTTTGGATTTTGGAAAAGGAAAGCGTATCCGAAGCGTTATAATTTTGTTCATGAAAAGTGTTAAGGCCATAGGCCTGTCTGGTTTGCTTGATATTGTATTTCAGATAGGGCTTCTCCAGCTTAAGCTCATTCGGTTTCACTGAAAATGATTGGATCGCCGGGGGCAGAATGACCTGCCCGATGATTCCAATGGCCAGCATAGTACCGGCCCCCTTAAGCAGCCAGCCTACCTGCATGCGGTAGGTTTGATAAAAAGCGATGATGCCCATGATGACACTCAGAATAGTCATCACCCATAAAACGGGGAGTACCACATGCACATCGGTATATCCGGCGCCAAAAACCACGCCATTATTATTATATAATAAATGATATCGCTCCAGAAAGTAGCTCCACCCTAAAAGCACGAACCAAAGGCCAATGTTGATGCTAACGTGTTTAACAGCATTTGTAGGGTAATTGCCTGAACTGTTTCGCAGCTGTCGCAAAGACAGAGTACCATTAATCAGATATATGACGAGTATAAAAGTCGTAACGAAAAAGACCAGCAGAATCAGGCTATTCTGGATGGTTTCTATAAAAGGCAGGCGAAATATATAGAAACCAATATCGTGACCAAAAATGGGATCGACTTTACCAAATGTTTCATGCCAGCTGAAGCGGAAAAAAGCATTCCATTGCGTATAGTATGCAAAGGAGAAAAACAAACTCATTATAGAGCCTATAATGTACAAAAAAATACGAATTTGACGGCTGCTGAAGCGTTGGAGATTCAATTGACCAAGCGGCGTTCCACCGAGGTTCAGGTTGATATATGGAATCTGTTTGCTCAAATAGTACATGTTGGGTATCACGTAAAGCAGGGCAACGATGAGAGCACCAAAGAAAAGCAAAAATTGGGTATCCTTAATGGTCCAGAAAACCTGCTGATAACCAAGATTATGAAGCCATAGCAATTTAACAATCCAGTTGGAAAAAGCTGCTAACAGTATGATGACAAGTGTGATACCACCGATCCAATATAATAGCTTTGACCGGCGGTTTTTTGTGGATGCCATAAAATGAGTCTAAAGTTTAAATTATATCTAAAGATAAGACAGAGAAACAAGTTGACCAATTGGATTCTGAGAAAGTAAAAAGAGTTATATACGATAACAATTTAACGTATGGTTGTAATTAATGATACAAACTCGAAAGGGAAGGCGTGAACAGGAGAAATTCGTAAATTCGACCAGAATGTTTACTAATTATGAACCCATATACTTGCTGATACTTAACCCATAATTCGAATAGACAAGGAATCGTTCGATAAATTAAAATGGAAAAATTATTCGGGTTAGTGGTATGGCGGCAGTTTAATGCCAAAAATTTTTATTTATATGATCATTAAAGAGGTCTTTCTTTTATATTTGCTTTAAGCTTTGTAAGCTATAGTGCGTTTAAAAGATGGGCCAATGGTCCGGGAATATAAATCATTCAATAAGCTAATTTATGGAACTGCGCATTGTGGAAATGGTTGCGCCGGCTGAAACGACCCGGGAAGCCCGCAAAACCATTGAGAATGAGAAAATACTTGGCATCTGGAACGAGAATATGGAAGATGAATTGGCTTCATTGCGCGTACTGCTTGACGCTGACCAGACGGAATCAATCTCAGATAAGCTGAGTGAAAAATTTGGTAATACCAACGGATTTCGCATCATGCTGTTTGATGTGGAAGCGACACTCCCGGAGCCCAAGATTGAAGAAGAAACGGATAAAGACAAGCAGAAACGGCTGAGTCGCGAGGAATTATATTCTGATATAACTGATGGTGCTGAATTGACCTGGATCTACATTGCCATGGTCATTTTGGCAACGCTTGTGGCCGGCGTTGGGCTGCTTCTGAATGATGTAGCATCCATCATCGGTGCGATGGTTATTGCCCCGCTTTTATCACCCAATATCTCGCTGGCACTGGCCGCAACATTGGGTGACACCGAACTGGGATGGCGTTCATTAAAAGCAAATGTTGCCGGCCTGGTGATTTCGTTGGCAGTTGCCGTAATTATGGGATTGATATTTTCTGTCGATGTCGGTTCAAGACAGATCGCCAGCCATACGATGGTGAATTTAAAGCAGATTATTATCGCTCTGGCTGCAGGAAGCGCCGGTGTGCTGGCATTTACCCGGGGTGTTTCCGCCATGATAGTGGGAGTAATGGTAGCTGTTGCCCTGCTGCCGCCGCTGGTAGATTTTGGATTACTATTGGGGGGCGGTTATATTAAAAGCGCTGTTGGTGCGGGGATCTTAACGGTAACAAATCTTATTTGTATCAACCTGGCAGGAATAGTAACATTTTTAATTCAGGGCGTGCGCCCCCGTGAGTGGTGGGAAGAACAAAAAGCAGAAAAAGCAGCGCGTACTGCAATCATTATTTGGCTGATCCTTTTGATTATTTTCGGTTTTATTATTTGGTACTGGGGACAGCTCGAGGGTCATTCCTCGTTTTGATTGGTTCCCGCTTTTTCTATACTCCTTATTTTGAGGGTTAGCTCCGAAAAGAGAGCAGCTTACTACGTAATCAAAAGAACAGGCCACTGTATATGCTCAAGGGTGATTTCGAGCGCATTGCCCCGTAAAAAGGATTGGTTTTTGGGTATAATAAGAAGCCCGGAATGCTGATAATTGATCACATTTAAGAATTGGCCTACATTCGGTTTCCGGAATATGGTAATTTCGAC
>DASQZL010000005.1:0-3947 GCA_035638715.1 Balneolaceae bacterium | reverse complement strand
TGCTAATATCAATAATATGGATCAATTCTTGGTTTAATTTCAGCGCGTCTCATTTAGGAATTTAGTCCGAATCATTTTCTTCAAAAATCGACTCAGCTTACTCGGAATGTCATACTAATTTAAGAGCTTACGTCATATTTCATATATTTAATGAATCAATTTTATTTATAGGAGTAACAAACAAGCTCAGTGATAACGTTTATTTCGTCAAGGCAGGCAACTCTTCACGGTTAGATATAAGATTTCGTTGCAATGGGGGGTATAAAGTGAGTCAATAAATAGACATTTGTTATTTTAATAGCGTATTTTACTTTAATCCTGATTCTAAAGGCAGTAGTCCGGCAGGCAAGAGCGCTCTGTCCGCAACGCAGAAAGGTAGTGACTGAATCCCTTCGGGTCTTAATTTAAATGTTTATATTCTCTAAACAGCCCTTCTAAATAGTTTTTTGTTATAATCATTTAAAATTTGGTGAAAAAAAGCTGCTCTTTAGATGTGATAGTCATAATACTATTATTTATTAAAAAAAATATATTAGTTTTTAAGTATAAAAATTTATTACTATCAAATGATTTTTGATTTGTACCCCGAAAAAGCGAAAAGCCCTGCAGCTATGATAGGTTGCAGGGTTATTTTTTCAAGTAGAAAATACCTCAGATTTGTAGAATAGAATTTAAATTACCAATATATTAGAAGTCTTTTGTTTCCAGCTTTTTTATTGATTTATAAAGTCCAAAGCTATAATTTGAGTTTATAATATGTAAGCATTGATGTATTTACAGTACAGGTGAAACGTTTTTTAAAGGCTAATATCACTGTTTAAACATCAGAAGGGCCTGTAGCTCAGCTGGCAAGAGCGCTGTGTTCGCAACGCAGAGGTCGGGGGTTCGAATCCCCTCAGGTCCACATTCCCAGTCTTAATAGCCGTGTCAATAAATTAGTTTACACAGGTACTACAGCACTATCTTAAGCTAAATGTCGTATATCCTAATTAAAAAAATCAATTTTGTTAAGATGAGTTGCAGGTACGCAGTTTATATTTATCATGCCGGGCGGGAGGACAGGATAAATAATTTATTCTCTAAACGTAATGGTAAATATAGTGCCTTTGTTTATCTCGCTGTCTACGCCTATTTGTCCACCGAGACTGGTGACGTGGTTATAAACCAGATACAGTCCCACGCCCTTGCTGGAACTGTGGTGGTGAAATTTCTGATGTAACCCAAAAATCCGATTTCCGACTCTTTCCATATCAAATCCCAGACCATTATCAGAAAATATCAATTGTTTTCTACCGTCATCAATTTTTGTGCGGATTAATATTACCGGCGGGATCTCAGGCCGTGCATATTTAATAGAATTAGAAATAAGGTTGAGGAATATACTTTCCATATAGGCCCGGTTAAAAAGAATGTGGTCAAAAGCAGAGAAATTAACTTCGAATGAGGCTGCAGAATCTTCAATGAGTGAGTGGATAGACTGCCGGATTTTATCCAGTGTGGCAAACAGGTTCACTTGCTCCGTAGAAATATTGAGGCTTTCCTTTTGTTTCAGCTCCTCCATATATTTATTGAGTGTTTCCTTCAGGTTTTGTGTGGAGGTTTTAAGAATCTCAATAAATTTCAGCGTCTGTTTATCTTGAATTTTAGAAACATCCAATAGATCGGATGCTGCAACCAGACTGCTTACCGGTGACCTTAGATCATGAGAAGTAGTATAGGTCAGCTGTTTAAGATTTTTATTGATTTTAGTAAGATCGGCAATGAGTGCGTTGCGATCTTTTTCAATCTGCTTTTTGGGCGTTACATTTTTAGCGATGGCATAGACCAGTTTTTCCTCAGGCAGGGGAATAGATGTCCAAGCCAGCCATACGATTTCCCCGTTTTTTTTAACATACCGGTTTTCAAAATTTAACAAGGGGACATCATTTCGCAGATTGTTGCGATGTTTCTCCGTGATTGCCTGATCCTCGGGATGAACGAATTCGTTAATGGGACGTGAGAATAGTTCCTCCTCTGTATATTCCAGAAGGTCCGAAATGGCTGGATTTATTTTTTTGAAGTAACCATCAAAGCCGGCAATACATAGTAAATCGGGAGAAAGTTCAAAAAAGGGCTCCAATTCATAAGAAGATTGATTGGCACATTTATTCCCTGAAGTGTTCATATATAATTATCCATTTAAAATGATGCCGATACTACCACCAGCTGTTAAGCCTTTTTAAAAGTGACCTCGTAAAAGCTAATATTTTTCAGAAATTTATTTAAAATAGAAAATAATAGTAAATTTTTCATTCATCAAAAATTTACGAAAAAGGTTTAAAAAACTTTTGTAATTTTAAAAAAATCCTTCTTTCATTTTTAATCTTAAAAAGGTAGATAAGGTATCATTAATTTTTGAACGATAGTGGTTTGTATAATCCAAAAATGGGATATATATGTATGGCTTTGAGACAATATTTTATTATACGCATCATATTTGTACTACGAAACGATCCGAACGAGTGACTTTTAAGTTTTGTAAGGCTCCTTTTTAATTTAAATGTTTCCCTCTGCCGGGTCGATTCGGATGCTCAGGCTTGCATTTAAATTATCTGTTTTTCACAATTTATTAACAGAAATAATGATAAAAGCTTGATACCTTTCCATCGGCGAATTTAAGTTGAAGTAAAAACGTCAGGATACCTGCAAGAATAGCAGGAGGCACCCATACAGGTAATCATGTCATTGCGTGCCGAGCCTTATCTTTAGCCCAACTTTTGGAATTATCTAAATTAAATTTGCGACTATCATTTAAATCATCTTGCCATGAAATCCGATTCGCTCGAACAAAAAAGCCTAATTATCCTGTCAATTTTGATCGTTTCAGGTCTATACTTGCTTTCATCCTGTAAAACTTCACAGTATGTAAGCAAATCCCAGAACTCTGCGCCGGCCCGTTACCGCATGGGTTATGACGATAGCACGCTGGCGAAAAATACGCTGCCACTGCTGATGCCTTACAATAAAATTATCAATCCGGCGGGGAAGGTTATTCGATACGGCGATCCGGACTTGGAAAATCATGCGCTTAATTGCACCTTCGATCCAAAGCAAAAGTACCTGGCGGTGATTGACAGATATGGTCTGGCCATGATCAACCCAAATTCGAATGCTATCATTGATCGGCTGGATTATACCCACCAAAAAAAGCTTAAATCCTACGAAAATACCTTTTCAGGACTTACTTGGTACCAGCGAAATGACAGCTCATTTGTGCTTTCCAGCGTTGTGGATTCCCGAAATAGCCATTCCTATGTTTTGATGTTTTATTGGGACGGCAAGCACTTGAAGCTTACGCATAAATTCAGGCTGCCGGCTCAATCTCCGGCGCCGGTGGCTCTTCCCAATGCTTTGGCAGTCAGCCACGAAGGAGGGAGGGATTATCTCTTCGTCGTGTGCAACGGTAATAACACGCTCGTAAAATTCAACCTGCAAACCGGCAAAAAAGTATGGAGTAAACCCACGGGCATGGTTCCGTATGGATTGACTATCGCCGGCCATAAAATATATGTCTCCAACTGGGGAGGAGCGCGGCCCACGAAAGCCTCCACGCCGACAGCCGGCGCGCCCTGGGGTGCGATACAGGTTGACACCACAACCGGCGCCGCATCATCGGGGACGGTATCTGTGTTGAACCTTGAAAATGGAAATCAGATCACTGAAATTCCGGTTGGACTGCATCCGAATGATATTATTTCCAATAAAACGGGCACGCGGGTTTATGTCGCCAATGGGAACAGTGGCACCGTATCGGTGATCAATACGAATACCGATCAGGTAGCCCATACTATCCCGGTTAAACTCTTTCAGAAGGGGCAATCTTTTTATGGCGATACGCCCAACGCACTGGCGTTAAGCGACGACGGGCAAACCCTCTACGTTGCGAATGGCATGGATGATGCTATTGC
>DASQZL010000004.1:0-2184 GCA_035638715.1 Balneolaceae bacterium | reverse complement strand
CCGCCACGATGAGGCCTCCACCATCAACGAACGGGCCGATTTCGGACTTCGCCACGGAAGCGGGATAAAAATATTTTTTCGGCAAATTACCGGATTTTTAGCCCGCCGGATCGTTTATGATCTGAAAGAAGGGGACTTGGTAAAAGCGGGCCGGCGTTTCGGGATGATGAAGTTTGGCTCAAGAATGGATGTACTGGTGCCTTCCGAAGTTGATATTTGTGTTAAGGAAGGCGACCGGACGGTAGCCGGAGAAACAATTCTCGGCCGTCTTCACGACGATAATTAAAGTTAGGAGCTCCGAACCCGGAAATGGCCGTGGGTATGGCAGGAATTTTTTTATCGAAAAATCCGAACAAACCGATCGCATTAATCTTCAATATTACCCCTCCAATAAATGGACAGGCAACTCATAAAATGGCCGATAAGAAAACTTTTCTGGGGTGGACTCCGGCACTTTTTAACCGATAAGCAATACGCCCGGTTGCGCTACTGGTTGGAGCTGGATCGCTCCCTAAACCTGCAAAATCCGCAGCGTTTTACTGAAAAAATTCAGTATATCAAATTATACCAACGCAGAGAATTGCGGAAAAAAATTGCGAACCGGATGGAGACTCGAAAGTATGTTGCCCAAAAAATAGGGGAAGATTTCCTGGTGCCGCTTATCGGAGCTTATGATACGCTGACGCCCCAAATATGGGAATCCCTGCCCGAAAAGTTTGTCCTTAAAGCCAATCATGGCTGCGGGATGTTCCATATTGTCTTAAATAAAGCTGAAGAAGATTATGCTTCGGTTCGACAAAAAACGGAGGAATGGAAAAATTTTGATTATGCTGAATTCGGTCGCGAGTGGGCCTATAAAGGGCTGCCCCGAACCATCATCGCTGAAGAGCTATTGCTGGATTCTAATCAGTCCATCCCGCAAGACTATAAGTTTTATTGCTTCAACGGGCGGGTTAAACTCATTCACATTCATTTTGACCGCTTTGGCAATCCGCGAAGAAATCTGTACGACCGAAATTTCAACCGGATAAATGCTAAATTGCTCTTTCCGAACTATGAAGGAGAGGTGGAAAAACCAGAAGACCTCGAAAAAGCGATAGAAGTTGCAGAGGTTTTGGCTTCCGATCTAAACTTCGTACGCGTTGATCTATATCTGCTGGAGGACCATATTTATTTCGGTGAACTGACGAATTATCCGGGCAACGGCTTCATTCCGTTCGAACCGGAAGCGATGGAATATAAGATCGGGTCACTGCTGGAGTTGTAAAGTTTTTTCTTTCATTAAAGCCGCCCTTGTCACAAGCTTTGCCAGACATTACGCTGATGACTAATGTTATAAAAATATGCCTTGCCAACGTCAGGTGTTATTTTGATGCATAGCGAATAATAATTTAAATATTTGGGGAATGGGTGATTCATGCCGGGCAGCAACGTGGAAATTTCCACTAATAAATACCTTCCAATTGCTTTTGACCGGCTTGCAATTTTGTTGAACCCTGAAGTTCAGTTCTCTAAATTCTTTGGCATATCCAATGTTTGTGTCATTTTTTTCATATTACTTCTGTACCTGCCAGTAATCAAGATGTAGCTTTTTTCTGCTCTTTGAATAAATCAGAGTTCGGGATAAAATGGATGGTCTTGATTCCGGGTGTTACTTTTGAACGGGCAAAAGTAACCAAAACCCGCCGGTTGATGAAAAAAGAACAAATAAGTATTCTTTTGCTATTAAACAAAGCCGTGCACCTGCGCGCCGAAGCACTTTGGCGTGTAGACACTGAGGAAACGCAGAGAGTTTCAGAGAAAATATCTCCGTGAAACTCTGTGAAACAGCTCATCCCACAGCCCGAAGATTGAAAAAGCTTTGCTCGAATGCTTTGACTTCGTCAAGTATTAAGCCGCATTTTTTGCCTCATTGCCGGTTCAGTGCTTATCGCAAATAGGTCGCATTTTTGTTCCTATACAAGGATTTGATTTTGATATGTTAATTGATGAATTTCAGCCTGCCGTCTTTGTATAATTGCAGTTAGATGGGTTTCCTTTTTGCTCTTGGTATTTTTTGCACTTTTTGATCCAACAGAATTAGATTGGATGTATACTCTATCGCCAAAAGTTTGTTAAAGTGAAGCCAATAAAAAGCAAAGAATTCAGGAAATGACTGTTAAACTAAATAATAAATAGGCGATT
>DASQZL010000003.1:0-25929 GCA_035638715.1 Balneolaceae bacterium | reverse complement strand
GAAGTAGCTCTGCGGGCGGCGTCAAAAACGTACGGGGTTGATACGGAAATTCTTCACTTGGCCGAATATGATCTGCAAACCGCTGACGGACGCAAACTGGACGCTTATACCGGCGATACAGCCCGAGCATTGGAACGGATTATTAATAGTAAATCTTATATAATTGGGACGCCGGTGTACCGGGGCAGTTATTCGGGCGTGCTGAAGAACCTGTTTGACATGATTCCACGCGGTATGTGGCAGGCTGAAGTAGCGCCCCTGGCTGATAAGGCGGTGGGGTTAGTCGTTACCGGTGCTACCGCGCACCATTTTTTATCGGTCAGCCAGGAACTGGGACCGGTTTTGTCATTTTTTGGCTCGTATCCGGTGGGCAGTGGTGTTTACGGCGAATCAGCAGATTTTGAGGATTATGAAGTGGTGAACACCGAGGTGCAGACACGATTGCAGAATTTGGGAAAGGCGACTATTGAACTGTCCCGTGCTATTGATGAAAGTGATTATTTGCGGGATTTTGGACCGCAATTTTAGTTATAATACAAGCGTTTTATTTATAAACTTTTGTTTAAATATGTCGTAAAATTGTGTTGGCGGCATGTTTTTATCAATAATTAACGTTCTAAATACAGGATATTAAAGTGATGGACTCTGAATCGACTTCCAAAGCGAATGCATTAACAAATCTTATGAGTCGTTTGCCGTATCCTGTCACCATTGTCACGGCGAGGGTGGGTGAAAGGCAAAGAGGCATCACCATCGGATCATTTACCAGTCTTTCACTTGATCCGCCGCTGATATCTTTCAATGTTGATCAGGAGGCGCAAATGCATGATTTTATCTTCCAGGCCTCGCACTTTGCGGTTCACATTCCTGAACAGAATCAGACGCATCTTTGCAACCGTTTTGCTGAGGCAGATCGCTCCGGTAAAGAACAGTTCAAAAATATTGCGCATATACACAATGAGCATGGTACGCCCATCCTTGAAGATTTAACCTACATCCACTGTAAAAAATATGCGATGTTTGAAATTGGTGATCATTCCATTGTTGTTGGAGAAGTGCTGAACATAGAAAAGCGGAAGGAAAATATGGGCGTTTTGTATCATAACCGTTCATACCGCCGGGTAGGTAAGCCCGCCGCGAAAATTGCATCCCAGGAGGATAAGGAATGAAAGTATTTTTGGTTTAGTTGAGAATTAATTTTATTTATTTATTACTTTTGATTAGCACCTTAGTTATAAACCGATTCGGTAACTTGTTATGGCCAAAAATAAAATCAGCCCGTCCTTTCTTTATCTCTTAACCATCCTAATCTTTTCAATCACTCAAGCCGGTCACGCCCAGCAAACGGGGAATACTAATTTTTTTGCGGCGGACAATTCTCATATTCAGTACACCGGACGTATAAATTTTGCGAATCCCCGGGAGCCGCAAATATGGGCACCGGGCGCCTATATGAAAGTTCGATTCAGCGGCTCTTCACTTAAATTGATTGTGAAGAATCCGGACAAGAAAAATTTAAACTATCTGGAAATTGTTGTTGATGGCCAAAATCCTCACCGCATTAAGCTTTCTGCGGGAAGTGACACGGTTACGGTGGCTAAAAATCTATCAGATTCCACGGCTCATACGGCTATGATTACCAAAGACACCGAAGCGATTAGTCCAATTGAAATTGAGGGCTTTGAGGCCGCCCAGCTGCTTTCACTGCCTGCCAAACCGCATCGAAAAATACAGTTTATCGGTGATTCAATTACCTGTGGCTTTGGGAATGATACCACCCGCGAGCCTTGCTCCAAGGGAGACTGGCATGAACATGAAAATGCGTATATGGATTATGGGCCGGTTGCGGCGCGTCGTTTAAATGCCCAATGGACGCTGGCTTCTGTTTCCGGAATCGGGATGATTCACAGTTGCTGCCACATGAAAATAACCATGCCGCAGGTGTACGGCACGATTGATATGCGGGATGATTCCATCCCCTACCATTTTAATGATACGCCTCCTGACGTGGTCGCTATTTGTCTGGGACAAAATGATGGCATACAGGATTCTACGGCGTTTTGCAGCGCGTATGTTAAATTTATTGAAACTGTTCGCGAACATTATCCGGAAGCAAATATCGTTTGTCTAAGCAGCCCGATGGCAGATTCCAAACTTGACAAGGTCTTGCGAAATTACCTTACGGGCATCGTGGATGCTTTGCATAAAAGGGGCGATCGGAAGGTTTCAAAATACTTTTTCTCACGTCGCTATAACAATGGCTGTTACGGGCACCCGAGCATGAAGCAGGATAAGCTCATGGCTGCCGAAGTCTCTGCTTACCTGATGGGGCTCATGCATTGGTGAGATAGTAGCTTTCAGCCTTTAGCTATCAGTTTTTAGCTTGTCCATGTTGAAAATTGGATGGAGAGGGGGACTTTATTAACGGTTTCTTATCTGGAATTCAGGTTAAGTAACGAAAATTCAATATAATATTTTTGGATTTTAGGTTATTTATTCAAACTGATCCCATTCGTACTTGGTGTTACTTTTGGATGATCAATAGCATCCAAGATCTCCGGATTAAAAAAGCAAATATTCCTTTTGCTATTACGCAAAGAAACACAGAGTAAATGTACTTCGTGTAACTTTTGAATTTCTTGCTCACCGAATTGTTTTGGCGCGCCGGTGAGTACCTCAATGAGACCATCTTTTTCACAGCCCGTCAACAAGGTTGACTTGAACAAGTAAGATAAGTTAATGATTATGACTATTTATTTGCTCTCTTCCTTCGGTTCAACCCGGTAGCGTTCCCCGTTTTGGTGCAGCGTAAGCGGATGATCAAAGACGGCGCTTAAATTTTTTGAGGTAAGCACTTGGTCTTTTATACCCTGATAGGCAATATTCCCGTCTTTCAACAGCAATACATGCTCTATCTCAGGGAAAATTTCTTGTATATGATGGGTGACAAGAATCACCGTTCGGTCCGATTGGGCAATATTGCGGATAAGATTCAGGCAATTTTTCCGTGCAACAAAGTCGAGAGCAGTGGTCGGTTCGTCAAGAATCAGTATTTCGGGATCGGTTACCAGTGCGCGGGCAATGAGTATGCGGCGTGCCTCTCCTGCCGACATTTTGTTAAAATGTTGATCAGCCAAATATTCCGCTTCCATCAAAGCCAGCGCCCGGTCGGCCCCGCTCTGCATTTCGTCCGTGATGGTTTGATGATTAAATAATTGCATGCTTGAAAAACAGCCTGAAAGCACCACGTCACGTCCGGAAATACGACCGCGACGAAGATTATGGCTGATTTCATACTGCAATTGGCTCGATACAATGCCGATGTGCTTGCGCAATTCTTCGAGTTTCCAGCGACTTTTACCAAATACCTGCAAGGCCGGTTGCCCGTTTTCATGCGCTACCGGGTAGAGTTGACGGGTCAAGAGCTGGATAAGCGTGGATTTTCCGGAACCATTCGGGCCAATGATGGCTGTGTGTTCCCCCGGACCAACTGAGACAGAAAAATTTTCAAGAATTTTATTTTTTCCCCGGTAAACCGTTGCATCATGTAATTTTAACAAGGGGACTGTTCCGGATACATCAGGCATGGTTTTTTGAAAGATATTTATTGAAATGTTTTTGCGCTCGAAATTTTAACATTGGTCGTCCGATTTTTTACCGCTTATTTTTAAATAATGCAGCATGGAATATCACGCTTTCCGGTAAATGCCGTAATCCGGGGAAAATCCTGGACGGGTGAGGTTCGCCGGAAGGTCTAAATCAAGCAGCGTTTTATAGGCATCGACGGCCACAAAATTTTGCTCAAAAATGCCATATACCGCTGAGCCGCTGCCTGTCATGGAGGCATACGTCGCGCCGAACTCATAAAATTGATCTTTTAGATTACCCGACACGAGATGGCGCTGAAACACCGATTGCTCCAGATCGTTGAAGAGCATATAACGCCACTCGTCCAGCGGTTCTTCCGTGAGTACTCTTTTGATGGAAAAATCGGGTTCCGGATTCGGATTGCAGTATTTATACGCTTCAGCCGTGCTGCTGGCTTCATTCGGAAAAGCGGTGACGATCCAATAATCGGGTTGAATATCGATTTCTTCGATGTCGCTGCCCACACCGTGCCCGATACCGGTTTTTCCCTTGATGAAAAAAGGGACGTCGGCGCCGAGATCGCGGCTCAGGTCGATCAGATCTTCATCCGAAAGGCCAAGCTCTTCAATCTTGTTGATCATGCGCAGAATGAGGGCGGCATTGCTGCTCCCGCCGCCGAGACCTGCACCGGCCGGGATGCCCTTCTCGACGTTGATATGATAGGCCTGCTTCAGTCCCACATACCGCTCCAGTGTGGATATCGCCTGAGTGATGAGGTTTCGTTCATCCGTGGGGATTTCATCGTCTGAAAGCTCCAGATGCATGGAATCGGCGGTTTGCACCTCAAAACGGTCACTCCATTCCAGGAAACAGAAGCCCGTGTCGATACGATGATAGCCGGTGGGTAGGCGTTCCAGCACATGGAGTCCAAGATTTATTTTTGCGTATGATTCAGCTATCCACATAGTAAAAAAATCATTATTCTTAATTTGATATTAGGTATTCAAGAGATCCAAATTACTAATAGCAAATAACGATTAACGAATATAGTCATCTTTAATTTTCATCATGTATTCGAAAGCGGCATCATGTTCATTAGGAATTTCACCGTCTAAGATGGCTTCTTTTATGGCATCCTTAATTTTTCCGATGACCGGACCGGGTTCAATATCCAGCGCTTCCATGATTTCATGGCCGTCCACCGGATTTGTCCACTTGCGAATACGATCCTTTTCCTCAACTTCGGCAATTTTTTTCTCGACGCGATCAAAATTCCGGTTGTATTGCCGGACCTTACGTTCATTTTTGCTGGTGATGTCTGCCCGGCAGAGCAGCATCAGGTCGTCAATATCATCTCCCGCTTCGTAGATAAGACGGCGTATGGCACTGTCCGTCACCTCGTCTGAAACCAGCGCAATTGGCCGCAGGTGCAGACGGACAAGCTTTTTCACGTAGCGCATGCGTCCGTCGAGTGGCAACCCGAGCCGTCGGAAAATAGATTTTACCCACTTGGCTCCGATTGCATCATGGCCGTGAAATGTCCAGCCGGTGCCTGGTTCAAAACGCTGGGTGGCGGGTTTGGCTATATCATGCATGATGGCGGCCCAGCGTAACCATAAATTATCGCTTCTTTCGGCTACATTATCCAAAACTTTCAGGGTATGCCAAAAATTGTCTTTATGGCGCACACCGCGAACCTTTTTCACTCCGTGCAGCTTGCTCATTTCCGGGAAAAATTGGTCCAGAAGGCCCGTTTTAAACAGAAGTGAAAAGCCAATGGACGGTTTGGGCGCCAGAATAATTTTATTGAGTTCCTCCAGAAGTCGTTCTTTGGAGATAATTTCAAGGCGCGGAGCCATTTCCTTGATGGCATGATAGGTTTTTTCTTCAATCCTGAAATTAAGCTGGGTGGCAAAACGCACGGCCCGCATCATTCGCAGCGGGTCGTCATCAAACGTTTGCAATGGGTCCACCGGCGTGCGAATGAGTCCTTTTTTCAAGTCCTGGACACCGCCAAACGGGTCGAGCAGTTCGCCGAAATTTTCCTCGTTGAGCGACCATGAAAGTGCGTTGATGGTAAAATCACGCCGCAGCTGGTCATCTTCGAGCGTACCCTCTTCCACGATAGGCTTCCGGGAGGTCTGGCGATAACTTTCCTTACGCGCGCCGACGAACTCCAGTTCGAGCCCATCATATTTCAGTTGAGCCGTACCGAATTTTTTGAATACCGACAGACTATCGGCCTGCAGGCGCTCAGCCACGGCCCGTGCGATTTTTATGCCGGAGCCAATCGTCACAAAATCAATATCCATCTCTTCGTCCAATCGGTCTAAATAGTAATCACGCACGTAACCGCCCACAACATACACGTCCTGGCCGATAGCTTTGCCAGCTTTCGATATTGCCTCAAAAATTTTTTTATGTTTGGATTGGATATCTTGTACCAACAAAACCATTAATTAATTTTCCCTTTAAAACGGTCGTAAAAATAAGAACAAATATACTTGCTTTCAGCGATTCTTTGTGTAATCTTTTAGCCGGTCCAAAAATGGAATAAACGAATCCACAGTTTGAAAACTTCTCGATCGAAACGGGCGTTACAAATTAGCCTGATGGTTTCGGCACTTTCGCTTTGTGCCAAAGTCACCGGCTTTTTTCTGACGGGTTCGATAACGGCGCTTACGGATGCGGCCGAATCGGTGATCCATATTCTGGCCGTTTCTTTTGTGTACTACGGATTCCTGCTGAGCACCAAACCTGCCGATGACAAACATCTTTATGGGCATGAGCGCGTTGAATTTCTCTCGGTTGGGGTAGAGGGATCGGTTATTTGTCTGGCTGGATTGACGATTATTTACGAGGCTGTTACGCACTTTGTTCGCGGGCATACGTTACAGCATATCAGCATTGGGATCGCCCTGATGGCTTCAGCGGGGATCATAAATTTTGTGCTCGGCCGGTATCTTGTAAGCACGGGTAGGCGGGATGACAATATGATGGTGGTCAGCAATGGCAAGCATACGCTCACGGATGTCTGGACGACAGCCGGCGTGGTGCTGACGCTTGTGATTATCAAACTAACCGGCCTGATTATTCTTGATATTCTTGTCAGCCTGGTATTGGCGGTCGTTATCATGTATGAGGGTTATAAACTGCTTCATTATGCCATTGATGGCCTGATGGATCGCAAAAATCCAGAGGCTGATGCGGCGATTCGTGCCATTCTTGAGCAGCCGCTGCCCGGCTCTATGATCAG
Organism: Balneolaceae bacterium; assembly: GCA_035638715.1. GTDB lineage: Bacteria > Bacteroidota > Rhodothermia > Balneolales > Balneolaceae > SMO-BIN1. The sequence continues at coordinate 19,085 of DASQZL010000003.1, read as the reverse complement.
CTATCACAACTTGCGTCATCGCACCACCGGGGATACTACCTGGATTGAACTGCATGCTATTTTTAAAAAAGGCGTCGATCTTAAAACCGCCCATAACGATGCTACCATTCTTGAACGGGCCCTCATTAACGGCATCGATGGGGATGTGATTGTCACTATTCACCTGGAGCCGGAAGGCAGTCACCGCGAGGCCCATCAGAGCCTAAGGGACGCCGACCAGCAGCGCCCGCTGGATGATTTTATTTGAGCTTTGTCGTAAGTTTATGGGTTGAGTGTTGAAGACTTGCTTCCTCTCATAAAAAAGTTAAAACCTATATTATTATCGCATAAACCCGGACAAGTTAGTAAAATAGGCTTGGCTTGCAGTATTTTTAACATGGATCTCGCCATTATGAGAATTTCGGGGGACCGGTTATGCGGGCGGCCTTGCATTTATGTTGCGGCGGTACCATATTATAATTACTATACTTCTATATAATTACACAAATAAATCAAGAAGAAATGAAAGGGGTTCTAATAGGAGTTTTGTTATTTATATCATTTTATCCAGCTCAAGGCTTGGCTCAGAGTAAAAATTTTGGTCTTAAATTTGGTGTGGGATCTGCTGGAGTTTATCAAAACCCGGTTGTTGATGGACGAGTCAGGGGGTTTAGTTTGTACGGCTTTTACGATTTAAATATTTCTCACAGCTTTTTTTCAACAATAGATCTCGGTGTTACACAGCGGGGTTTTAAATCTACCCAGAATGAAACCACACAATCAGGTGGATCCGTAAAAAAAGTAACGGCAACTTCACGAACGACCTATCTTTCTCTTGAGCCTTTTGTTAATGTCATGTTTCTTCCAACTTCATTACCCATTTATTTAGGTATCGCTCCAAGATTCGATCTTTTGATTAAAAGAGACCCGGGGGAGTTGAAATTCACATCAGGCACATACAAAATTGATTTGGTAAACGACCTGGACAGGTTTGCATTTGGAACTTCGCTGGTCCTTGGATATAAAAATATTTCAATAGCTGGGGTTCGTTTCAGATTGGAGGGGAAATATGAAGTTGACATTACTGATTCTATGAGTAAATATCCGGCAAAATATCGAAATAATGTATTGATGCTTTTGCTGGGTGTGAATTTGTAGGCTGATTTAGCATAACACCTTTAAAAAGGAAATGGTCAGGCAGAGGCAGTCCTTACCCATCTCGTTTTTTACTCCTGCCGCAAATTTTAACCTCTTAGCGCCGGCCGGGGTCTTGTGATCAGATGTGCGAGTCTTGTGAGTTAAGCCTATACTTCACTTTCCACCTAAAACTCAATCCTTACGACTCACAGCCCGAGGATTCCTCAAACCTCAATACCAACTTTCGAGTGATCTCCCAGGTGTACCTGCTGATCAACACTTTTTAGTTCAACATGCTTGCCAATGGTTGAATCTTCGATTTGGCTGTCCTCAATGGTTGTATGAACCTGAATCAAACTGTTTTTAACGCTTGAATTTTTGAGGCTGCAGCCGGCGCCAATGCTGGCATAGGGACCGATTTCGCAGCCGACCAGTTCCACATCCTCACCGATATAAACCGGTTGATTGATGGTGGTATCCTCAAATTGACTTTCGTCGATATCCGTAGCCTCTTTTTCAACAATTACGCCCGATGTTTCGCGCCAGGCCGGCAGTGTGCCGCAATCGAGCCACTCATCCACCGTCGCCTTGCGGAACACCTTGTCATCCTTCAACAGGCGGTCCAGGGCGTCGGTCAGCTGATATTCGTTGCCCTTTCCGCGTATATTGTTGTCGAGTAAATATTTAATTTCTTTTTTAAGGTCGGATGCTTCCTTAAAATAATACACGCCGATAATGGCAAGGTTCGATATCGGCTTGTCCGGTTTTTCCACGAAATCGGTGATTTTACCATCTTTTTCAACGGCAACGCCGAAGCGGGATGGGTCATCAACTTCTTTCAGCCAAACGATGCTGTCGGCATCTTCAATGGAAACAGAGCCTTCCATATCGAAAATGGTATCGGCAAAAACGATAATGCATTCACCATTTAAATCTTCTTTTGCGCAATAGACAGCATGAGCCGTTCCCTCAGCTGCTTCCTGCACACGAAAGGTAGGTTTAGCGTGCTGTCGCTCGCACATTGCTGTAAGCTGATCTTTTATATCCTGTCCAAAATCAGGTCCGAGAATAAAGACAATCTCGTCAATCGAACCTTCAAGTGTACGCCCGAATGTTTCAACAATACGTTCAACAATCATTTTACCGGCAACAGGCAGCAGCGGTTTCGGTGTTGTATGAGAATGGGGACGAACTCTCGTACCGCGGCCGGCCATGGGAATAATTAATTTCATATATTTGAAAGTTTTAGATGAATAATTTTGTTTAAATGTATGTTTAATGGCCTTTAAATATAACAGAAGTTTCTTACATTAGCGACATGATAAAAAAATGTTAATTTTAATAGATAATTCATCGCACTTTGAATTGGTACTTTATTTTTCTTGAATTATTAGTTGCCGGTTTTATTATCACGCTTGCCCGCCATACGTTTCTGCGGGGACGCTATTTTCTGCATATTTTTCAACAAAAGGGATATAAGCTGAGTGAATACTGGCACTGGCTTGTTGAGCATTGGACCCGGCGTGTAGTCACCGTTAAACACGTGCTCTACCTGATTATTGTTGTTGCCCTGCTCTGGCTGCTTTCGAATACGCTGACGGGTTCGGCAGTGATCATCATCCTTACATTTTTTGGTTTTTTCTGGTTCGGTCCATTCGATTATTATGCCGGAGAGACCTCCAAAAAACCGCTTGTGTTTACACCCCGCATGCTCCGGCTTTGCGTGCCCTACGTCCTGTTTTGTCTTGCTTTGCCTGTTTTAGGTACCTGGTGGGCATTTATTCATGGGCAGGAATATTTTGTAGGAGTGATGCCGTTCATTTCAATTGATATTTATACACTTTGCTTCGTATGGATTGTGGCGCATGCTGCTATTCCATTTTTTATGTTTCCGGCCGCAGCGTTAATGGCCCCCATCGAGCGGCAGGTACACCAGCATTTTATCAATGAAGCGAAGAAAAAACTGGCGCAGATGTCGGATCTCACCATCGTGGCCATAACCGGCAGTTACGGAAAAACAAGTACAAAATTCATGATTCGTGACCTGCTGAAAGAACGAATGAGTGTTTGCTGTACGCCCGCCAGTTATAACACACCGATGGGTATTTGTAAGGTTATTAATGATGATCTCGATGCCTCACACCAGGTTTTAATCCTGGAGATGGGGGCGCGCTACGAAGGCAATATTGATGAATTGTGCGATATTGCCAAACCGGATATCGCCGTCGTTACGAACGTAGGGCTTGCTCACCTGGAAACCTTCGGTTCACTGGAAGCAATTGCCCGCACCAAATCTACGCTGGTACGGCGGCTTTCGAAAGGGGGGACCGCCGTTTTGAATGCCGACGATCCGCGCGTTGTAAAGATGGAAGAGCTGCGCGATGATATTACCGTCATAAAAGTGGGGCTGAAAAACGGAATGATAATCGGAAGTGACATCAAGTACGACCAAACCGGAACCCAGTTTACTGTAAGTCGGGGTGAAGAAAAGGAAGTCTTTAACATAAAACTTTTGGGCGTTCATAATGTGCAAAATATGCTGATGGCCATTGGCGTCGCCTCCCGCTTCGATATACGATTAAAGACAATGGCGGTTGCTGCCGGCAATATTGAACCGGTTGAGCACCGGCTGGAGCTGAAAAAACAGGGGGAAATCTACGTTATTGATGACGCTTTTAATTCGAACCCGGTGGGGGCGCGTAACGCTGTTGAAATATTGAGCCAGTTTAGCAGCGGCCGGCGTATCATCATAACCCCCGGCATGATTGAATTAGGCGAAGTGCAGGATGAAAAAAATCGAACATTTGGACAACAAATTGGGCGGGCAAATCTTGACCTGGTAATTTTGGTCGGTAAAAATCAGACGCGGCCCATTCGTGAGGGTATTGAAAAGACAGATCTGCCCTCAGACCGGGTGAAAGTGGCCGGGAGTTTATTCGAGGCCAACGAAATCATGCAGGAATTTGTCCAGCCGGGTGATGTCGTGCTCTATGAAAACGACCTGCCTGATTCGTTTGATGAGTGATTAAAAAATTTCAAAATAAAAAGGTGCAGTACACTTCCAAAGTGTGCTACACCTGCTTATGCTATTGACTATTAATACGTTTCACACCGCCGTGGTGCGAATACAAGTGCGCAAAATGGATCGTACAGTTATTGCCAAAGGTGAACGAATTAACGGTCAGGCCGGGCTTGCTTGGCCAAAGAGTTATTACATGCGTGCCATCATCGCCTTTCTGGTTGAGCACCAGGTAGTACATCCGCGGGTTTTTGACCATAATATAAGATCGGCCCTGCGGGTCAAATTGTGTATCGGCATCCGCATTCTTTTTAGTCAGATAATGGCCATCCTGGCTCACATAAACTTTCACGCCCTGATCATTTTTAGCGTGAGAAATATTGATCACAGAATAAATTTCCCGCGCGTGGTATTTAAGCGTAATATGAGGATACGCGTTATTCCCGACCGGATCTAAAGAAGACGGCGCAGATGAGTGGGAAGTCCCCTGGAATATGGCGCCATTTTTTGCCGTTTTCCACTTGCCGGTTAGTACAAAATGACCGTCATCCGGCACCTTGCCGGCTTTAAAATGTCTCACCCCAGACTGATAACCACCCTGTCCCTGCAGCTTGCCCCGGCCGTACCACTTGCCGACATAGGTTTCCTCGGTCATATCGCCGCACGAAGGGCTGAACCAATTTTGTTTTTTGATCGGATATTTCGATGGATCAAAATTTTTATCAATTTTGGAGAGTTGTTTCTGGATGGTTTTCTCAATTTGGGCATCATGGCCTTCACCGGGATAGTGTCCGAGGAGTTTCCCTTTTGGTCCGATCAAAAAGTAATTCGGCCAGGTATGACTGTTGTACGCTTTCCAGATAGAAAACCAGGGATCTGCAGCTACCGGCCAGGGCAGGTTGAAGCGCTTGACTGCCTTTCGGACGTTAGGAGTCTTATAGGCAACATCAAACTCGGGGTCATGGATACCAAGGATTTCAAAACCATCATTATGATATCGTTTGTATAATTTTTTCTCGAAAGGAAAAGAGCGTATGCAATTGATACAGGTGTATTCCCAGAAGTCGATGAGCACCACCTTGCCCCGCAATTTTTTCAGGCTCAGGGGCTTGCTGTTAATCCATTTGACGCCGCCGGTAGGTAATTCAGGCGCCGGCTGACCGACGGTAGGATCAGTTGGTCCGGATGAGGAGGTTGTTTTCTTTTTTCCACCGCAGCCAATAAAACTAAGAAGGGCTACCGAAAAAGCGGATACAATGATGATATATTTCGAGTATTTCATCGGTTGATATTTTTAATTATTCCAAAATTTGCAAATCCTTTTAGTGCTGCTGGTTCAACGCCATCAATATAAAATAAACATAAAAAGAAAAAGGTGTAATCCACTTTTATCGTGAATTACACCTAATAAAACTTGAGGCTTAAATATAAATGTCGAATAACGGTTTACAGCAAACTGTTATATTTACTGCTCGATAAGGATCCAGTTATCTTCGTTAATCATGCGTTTGGCTTTTTTCCATTTGATATCAATCACCTCACCGGAGCTTGGATTCTGAATTTTAACATAATCATTTCGCCCGGGTTCTTCTTCAACCGTAACAGGTTGCGGTTTCTGATCACTTCGCTGTTGTTGAGCGGAGCCATTTCCACCGCCGTTTTGTGATTGCGCCTGTCCGGACATTTGTTCGAAGCCCATATTGGTTGAATCAGTGTGCTGCATTTCAGCGCGGTTCATATCAATCGTTGCTTCTTCTTTTTGAGCCTGTTGCAATTGTTGTTCTTCAGCTTGTATTTCAGGTACTGATTTCCAAATCATTGAAATGGTTTCCTGGTTAATTTCCTGTAAAAGTTGCTTGAACATTTCGAAAGCTTCTTTCTTGTATTCCAGCAGGGGGTCTTTCTGGGCGAATGAGCGCAGCCCGATCCCTTCCTTGACGGCATCGAGCTCGCGCAGATGTTCCATCCATTTACTATCGATGGTTGAAAGCACAGCCGTGCGTTCGAGCGCACGGGCTACCTCACGGCCTTCATTTTCCATCGCTTTTTCAACTTCTACAATCACAGGAATGCGCCGCATGCCGTCTGTAAATATCACTTGTACCCGGTCGGGTTTGTTTTCTGCATCCGACTCATTAATATTTTTGATTACTTCGAACAGCGGTTCCGAAATCATCTCTTCTTTATTTCGGTAGCTTTCGAATGCTTTTTCTATGATTTGGTCAACGAGTTTGACTTCGCTCATCCCTTTCATGTCATCGGCGTCCATTTGAATATCGACAGCCAGAAAGCGCAAAATGGTATCACGCAATTCCTGGAATTCACCGTTGCCGTAATATTCATCCACCACCCGCTCTACGAGGTCTTCAAGCATGTCATAAATATCACTACGAAGCTGGTCGCCGGAAAGTGCGTGGCGCCTGCGTTCGTAAATGACATCTCGCTGGTTGCTGAGCACATCATCGTATTCCAGCTGTTTCTTACGGATACTGAAGTTATTCTGCTCAACTTTTTTCTGCGCACGTTCCAGCGATTTGGTGATCCATGAATGGGTAATGACTTCACCTTCTTCGAAATTTAGTCTTTCCATGACCTTGGCGACGCGGTCGGAGCCGAAAAGCTGCATCAAGTCATCTTCCAGCGATACATAAAACTGCGATTCACCGGGATCGCCCTGGCGACCGGCACGCCCGCGCAACTGATTATCAATACGTCGCGCCTCATGGCGTTCTGTCCCCAGGATAGCCAGTCCGCCTTTTTCGACGACACCGGGTGCCAATTTAATATCGGTACCACGTCCGGCCATATTTGTGGCAACGGTCACCGCTCCGGGCTGTCCTGCATTGGCAACAATTTCACTTTCGCGGGCATGATGTTTGGCGTTCAATACATTATGCGGAATATTTTGACGCTTCAGCATACGGCTGATGATTTCAGAGACATCCACGCTGGTTGTACCCACCAATACGGGCTGTCCCTTTTCGTGGTATTCCTGAATTTTATTAATTACGGCATTATATTTTTCCCGTTTTGTTCGAAATACCAGGTCTTCTTTATCGTCCCGAATCACCGGTTCATTGGTTGGAATCACTTTTACATCGAGATCGTAAATTTCATCAAACTCCTCTTCTTCGGTGGCTGCCGTGCCGGTCATTCCCGATAGCTTGTGATACATTCGGAAAAAATTCTGAAGTGTGATGGTCGCGTAGGTCTGCGTCGTGGCTTCTACGTTGACATTTTCCTTGGCCTCGATGGCCTGGTGCAGACCGTCGGAGTAGCGTCGACCCGAAAGTACGCGACCTGTGTGTTCATCAACAATCTGTACCTTGCCTTCCTGCACGATATATTCGTCCTCGCGCTCGAACAGCGTGTAAGCTTTCAGCAGCTGGTTGACGGTGTGAATGCGATCGCTGCGTTCAGCAAAAAGGCGGTGCAATTCGCTGAATCGTCGTTCGCGCTCCTGTGCAACTTCTTCCCTCGCCTTCTTTATCTTTTTCTGCTTGTAATCCTCACTGAACTCGTCTTCATTTTTGATTGCTTCAATTTTTTCTTCTTCAAGAGTCTCCATTTCCTCCTCGATATCTTTTGTTTCGGATCCGAGGTCGGGAATGACAAAAAAGTCTTCATCCTCATTGGAACGAGTGATGAAATTTCGGCCTTTCTCGGTGATTTCGATGTTGTTCATCTTCATGTCTACCGAGTAATACAGTTTTTTATCAGCCTCCGGCAGCCGGCGGGCATTATCCTGCAGATAGTAGGCTTCCGTGCGCTGCACCAGCCGTTCATTTTCGGGGGCCTGCATCATTTTGCGGAACTGGCGATTTTTCGGGAACCCGCGCTGTGCCCGGAACAGGGCGAGCCCTGCTTCCTGCTCATTGTCCTCTTCAAGCGCCCGCTGAGCCTTTTTAACAAGCGAGGCGACCAGTTTTTTTTGTGCATTAACCAGCGATTCCACCCGGGGTTTCAGTTCATCATATTTTTCGGATTGGGTGTCTTCTGGAACCGGGCCCGAGATGATAAGCGGCGTTCGGGCCTCATCAATAAGAATGGAATCAATCTCATCAACAATCGCATAGTGATGCCCGCGCTGGACAAGCTCATCAGCACTGATAACCATATTGTCACGCAAGTAATCGAAGCCGAATTCATTATTCGTGCCATAAGTCACATCAGCGCGATAAGCCTGGCGGCGACCCACCGAGTTCGGTTCATATTTGTTGATGCAATCGACTTCAAGTCCGTGAAAATTGTAAATGGGCTTATTCCACTCGGCATCGCGTTTGGCCAGATAATCATTCACTGTGACAATATGTACGCCGCGGCCAACCAGCGCATTCAGATACGCCGGCATGATGGACGCCAGTGTCTTACCTTCACCGGTCTTCATTTCTGCAATGCTGCCCTGGTGCAAGGCCACAGCACCCAACAACTGCACATCATATGGTACCATGTCCCATTCGGTTTCGCTGCCGGCAACCATCCATGATTCTCCTACGAAACGGCGACACGTGTCTTTTATAACGGCATACGCCTCGGGTAAAATGGCATCCAGTTCATCTTCAACAACTTCCAGCCATTCTTCTTCCAGCTCCTCCTGCGTTTCAGCCAGCTCGCGGTGTTCATCAACAGTCAGCTCTCCTTCATTATCATTAATTTGAGCTTTGACCTCTTCAATATCTTCTTCAATTTCGGCGGTAGCTTCACGCAGTTGTTGTTTAAATTTTTCAGTTCGTTGTTTTAATTCCTCGTCCGAAAGCGCTTTTATTTCTTCTTCATAAGATTTGATTTTTTCCACGACGGGCCAAAGCTTCTTGACATCCCGTTCGCGTTTGGAACCAAATATCTTGGTGAGGATGTTCGTTATAGTGTCTAACATGATTTAAAGAAGGCTCTTATTAAAAGGTATCATTAAATTTACGGCTTACATATTCGCTGTTCAACTCTGTTTAGGTATTAGTTAAATTATACTGCTCAGTCTTATTCAATCTTTTTTAACAACCATTTAACGCAAGCAAACAGAAAGAAAAGATATTCAAAATATTTCAGTGAAACCGGTACTTATTAATAGGTATCTAACCTACTAAATTTAACCATTAAATAGGGGTTCTTATTGTCTATTTTTATTCTTACCTTTTGCGTCTGTGTGAAATCAGAGTGGAAGTAGAAATGTTCATAAAATAATCACCAATTATGAAACGCACGTATCAACCGAGTAATAAAAAACGTAAGAAGAAGCACGGATTTCGCAAACGGAAAAAAAGTAAAAACGGTAAAAAAGTGTTGAAGCGACGTCGCAAGAAAGGACGTCATAAACAAACAGTCAGCGATGAAAGAGGATCAAAAAAATAAGACTTCTTCATCTGCTGATAAATCATTTGATTTACCTAAAGCCGATATCCTGCGGGGGCGCATTAATTTTCAGCGCCTCTTCGAGGGGTCGGCGACCGTTTACTCTGAAAAGCATCTTTCACTGCGCTTCTACACTTATAGCGGAGAAGGATACTCATGCAAAATGGGATTCATTGTTGCGAAAAGACTGGGAAAAGCAACAGAGCGTAACTATATAAAACGAATTTTACGAGAAGCATACCGTTTGCACCGTCATCCCCTGATGACAGCATTGAATGCTGCTTCACTTGGTTTCCACGGAGCACTGATGGCAAAAACAGTTAAAATCGATTTCGAAACGGCTGAAAAAGAGGTTGTTCGTCTTTTGAGTCGGGTCGTTGATAAATTGCACGCCGCTTTTGATTTATGAAATATCTGCTAATTGGCATCATTCGCTTATACCAACTTATTATTTCCCCCTGCCTGCCGAATAGCTGTCGATTTTACCCCACATGCAGTCAATATAGTGTTGAAGCACTCCGAAAGCACGGGGCGCTCAAGGGAACATGGCTTGCCGTAAAGCGGGTCCTTCGGTGTCATCCCTGGAGCGGTAAAAGCGGCTATGATCCTGTTCCCGAACCCAGAAAAAATCATAATCATTAACAGAAAAGTATTTACTTTTGGATCGTAATACGATAACCGGACTCATTTTAATTTTTTTGATTTTACTTGGATGGGCGTATTTCTCGATGCCCAGCCAGAAAGAAATGCAGCAGCAAAAGGCAAAAAAAGCACATCAGGACAGTATAGCTGCTGCGAAAGCTGATTCACAGGCTCATCAGCAGGCCCAACAGAAACCTAAGGCCAAAGTAGCCGGTCAACATCCGGACACTGCCACCACCCGAAATGCACAGCCGCAGGGGAATAAGAGTAAAAGCACATCGCAGAATTTTGGGATATTCAGCCAGGCCAGCCAGCGTGATACGGTCAATGTGGTCATTCAAACGCCGCTCTATCACACAAAATTCACCAATCTTGGAGCGGGCCCGGCTACGTTTACGTTGCAAAAATACAAAACCTGGAATGAAAAGCCGGTCCAGATGATTGGTGATACAACGCGATCGGCCTACAATGTCGGTTTTCTGACCAGTGGAAATAAAAATGTTGATACAGATCAACTACTTTTTAAGCAGCTTACGCCCGGCGATACCCTGCAGCTCAAAAAGGGCGATACAAAAAAACTGACTTACGCGCTTGATGTGGCGAAAAACAAGCGCATTCTCTACACTTATACTTTTCATGGCGATTCTTACGAGGTTGATTTGAATATAACCTTTCAGGGGCTCCAAAATAAAATCATTGGTTCAACCTTCGATTTAGGATGGAAGCCGACCCTCAATCTCACGGAGAAAAACCGGCAGAAAGACGCCGGGCACAAAGCAGCTTATGTTTATTCCGGCGGCGAGCGTGAGCAGCTGAAACTTAGTGATCCGGGTCATAAAGAAAAAACGTACAGCGGTACGATTGACTGGGTATCGACGCGCACAAAATGGTTTACGCAGATTATTAAGACAGACTCACCGACCCAAAGCGCGCATTTGGTCGGAGATATCAACAAAGTTAATAATGGGGTTAATGATCATCACTACCAGGCGTCCATAGAAACGCAAATTCCCAGGAGTGACAGTACCTCATTTCAGATGTATTTAGGGCCGCTTTCGTATCATAATCTTGCTAAATATAACGAGACGACTTATGGAATGGTAAATGTTGGATATTCCTGGACCCGCTGGTTTGCTGAACCACTGGTTCAATGGATTATCATTCCTTTCTTTTCGCATATTGGAAAATACATGAATATGGGGCTGGCAATCATACTATTTGCCATCTTGGTGAAGCTGGTCCTTTCCCCGCTTACACATAAAAGTTTCAAGAGTATGGCGGCCATGCGGGAGCTGCAGCCTCAGATGGAAGAAATCAAAGAAAAATACAGTGATGACCCGCAGAAGCAACAGCAGGCAACAATGAAGTTGTATAAAGAGGCCAATGTGAATCCACTTGGCGGATGTTTACCCCAGTTGTTGCAGCTACCTATATTATGGACGCTTTGGCACTATATGCGCAACAGCATTATTATTCGTCAAAAATCATTTCTATGGGCGCATGATCTTTCCGTGCCCGACTATATTCTTCACCTGCCGTTTTCAATTCCACTTCTTGGCCATCAGATCGCTGGTTTTGCCCTGCTGATGGCAGCGGCCATGGTGGTACAAACGCAGTTTACCGGTGGAATGGGCGGCGGCGGTGGAGGCGCCGGCGGCATGGGGCAGACATTTCAGTATATCATGCCCTTAATGTTGTTCTTCATATTCAACAACTTTGCTGCGGGATTAAGCCTCTATTACCTGATTTACAATATCGTAAATATTATACAGCAGATGATTGTTTTCAGGGGGATAGACCAAGGGGAAAATGCCGTGGAAAAAGCGACCGCCTGAGCGAAAGTGAAGAAATAGACCTTTTAAGATCTTACATTAAGGATGATGGCTAACTATCTTTCGCATTTATTTAAGGACGCAGGCCGATGGCACAGCAGGATAGTGTCGCATTAAACCATTTTCCCCGGGTTGTCTGGCGCAATAGCGAAAAGCGCCTCTGGAATCCCATTCATCGAAAAGCACTGAAAAACCGGCCCGAAGAGCGCGTTCGGTTACGAATTATTGAGTACTTGATCCGCGGTGGATGGTCAAAGCACCGGATTTCAACCGAAGAAGCCATCAACCTGCCACAGAAAGAAGCGGCACTGCGGACTGATCTCATTTGTTATACTCAGGCATTTGATCCTTTTCTTTTGATTGAATGCAAGGCTGAAAACATTAAACTGTCTGAGAAAACAGCTACCCAGATTGCCCGGTATAACCAACGGGTTGAGGCCCCTTTTTTATTTATGACCAACGGGCAAATCGATTATTGGTATGCCCTTAGCAAAAAACAATCTGTGCGAAGGCTCGATCAAATACCAGAGTTTTTTCCTGATCGATCGAAGCCCCAAACGGATTTTGATTATTGGAAAGACCGCGGGTTTGCCGGAAAGCGGGCTGTCCCGGCCCTGCGTTCATGGCTTAAAGAAGTGCTCCATAAAAATTTAATGCAGGCAGATGCATCTTCACTGCGATTTTTATCGTTTTCGACGCAGCTTGCCGATATCGACCTCAATCACTACTATCACATTTACCGCTTTGATGAACATCGCCTGGCATTCGGATTTTTGGCAACAGAATTCGGTGGGAGCCGGATAATAACTATATTGAACAGGAAGGGACACAATGAAGCCGTCCTGGAGATAAATCTCGATCTGCTTTTTGATGATCGCACACCCAATGCCAGTATTTACTGGTCGGGCGAAACGAATAATGAAGACGCCCGAAATTTTATTGACGGGTTGATGGAAGTCCCGTTTGACGGCAGCAAAGTAGCCGAAAATATATCGTCCCGGTTAAAGAAACTTGTTACGTCTTAAAGGGGAATTTTACTTGCCGGCGGTACTTTTTTTTGTATCTTTCAATTGTTTCTTCAATAAATTTATTAAATGATATGAATCACCTTCATCGCCAGAAATTATTTTCACTATTCGACCAGGAGCAAGCAGTCGTTTACTTGCGCGGCGCAGAGATTATGCACCGCTATGAAACAGATTATGAATTTCCTTTTCGGCAGGAGTCGAATTTCTGGTATCTCACCGGCGTCGATGAGCCCGATTACCAGCTTCTGCTTGACCTTAACCAGCAGGAATATCATCTTTTCGCGCCCGACCGTGATTCCCAGTTCGCCGTCTGGCATGGCCGGGTTAAAACGAAAGAGCAAATTCAGGATGAATATGAGCCGGATCATCTGCATTATGATTCCGCCTTGCCGAAAGTGTTAGATGAGCTTGGGCCCGGGAAAATATACTGTGTCAATGATCAGCAGGGGGATTATTTTAAGGATACTTTCGATTATCAGGGGCCGGTTGATGTAGATGTTCTTACGGAACGCCTAACACACTGTCGTGTTTTTAAAACCGACTGGGAACTGGATCAAATGAGAGAGGCGGCCCGGGTTAATAATGTGGCCCACCGCAGGGTGCTCAAAGCCCTGGAGCCCGGCAAATATGAATATGAGCTCAAAGCGGTTTTCGATTATCATCAAATTAAAAACGGCCTGCTACAGCCGGCTTATACCGGTATTTTTGGCTCGGGGCCTAACAGTGCCATCATGCATTACGTGAATAACGACCGCAAGATCGAGGATGGCGATCTTCTTCTAATTGACGCCGGTTATGAATACAGGGGGTATGCCTCCGATTTCACCCGGACCTATCCCGCTAACGGTTCCTTTACGAAGATCCAGGCGGCGGTCTATGAAACCGTGCTGGAGGCCCAGAAGAAGGCTATTGATATGATTGAACCTGATGTAAAAATGGAAAAAATTCATATGCAGGCGGCCCGAACCATGATGCAGGGCCTCAAGGAGGCTGATATCATCCGGGGCAGCATTGAAGACATTATGGAAAATGATGTTTTTGCGCTTTTTTTTCCTCATGGACTGGGGCATTTTTTAGGACTGGATACCCATGATGTAGGCGGCTATCCCAAAGGGGTTGAGAAAATTGAACGGCCGGGAATAGAATATCTGCGTGCCCGGCGTAATCTGCAGCCTGATATGGTAGTTACCATTGAGCCGGGGATCTATTTTATTCCCGCCTTGTTGAAGCCTGCACTGGATAATCCGGACTTAAATTCATTTTTGAACAGGGAAAAGGTGGAATCACTATTTGATTTCGGGGGTATCCGGATTGAAGATAATATCATTATCACGGATGATGGTTATGAAAATCTGACAGATGTACCAAAAGAAAGAGATGCAATTGAACAGATAATGGCTGCATCGTAGATTCCTGAATGATAGAGCATTGGCAAAATTAAAAAGTAAAATATTTAAAGTAATACTTGCCCATATCATTCTAATTTATTTACATTTATAAACTTTTGGGAATTTCTGCATACGGCGGCTGATTTTACATCGAGACGATTTAAATATACCAATTGGTTGTCAGGCTTAATACACAGACAATTTTCGGGGACCGGTTAACGTCTGTGAACAATTTAAATTAAAACCGTTATTTATTATCATACGTTATGAAAAAAGCGCTATTTCTATTTTTCGGGTTGTTGTTTGCATCCACATATAATGCCACGGCTCAGCAGGGTGTTGATACGCTTAGTCTGAAGTCTATTTTTTATCCGCCATTACTCGCCGGCCATCGTCCTGATTTTGTCCGATTTGCACCGCACGGATTGCGGATATATTACACCGCAAATGATTCATCTCTGAAAAAAAACAAGCTTTATGATGTTAATTTGAAAGGACATATTCATCAACAGAAAGCGAAAGATAACTTTGAGCGGAACTACCGCCTGGCTCCCAATGGAAAAAAAATAGCCTATGCAAAGAATGGAGATATATGGCTGGCTGATGCTGATTTCAGTCATGCCCGTAAAATTGTGTCCTCCCCCCGCCACGAGAATGATCCGGTCTGGGGGCCGGACAGTCACCAGCTTGCTTTTGTACAAAACGGTAATGTCTGGGTGATGAATATAGATCAATCAGAACTCCGGCAGGTTACCCATAAAAAAGATAAAGCACCGGCCTATAGTATCATCGGATGGGCCGGCAGTAATAAATTGGTACTGATACAGTACAATCATTCCGGCGAGAAGATCTATTATTTTCCGCAATATATTCATAAATATGTAGAGCCTGGTAAATCACGTCGCGGGGTGGCTCGCAAAATCATTTCTTTAGCCCGACTTGATTCGTCTTCGGTTAAAAAGCTTTACAGCGGTCCTGATTATCTGACGACGAGCATCAGCAATGACGGCAAATACCTGGCGGTGGATCGCCGCGACGATGTGCGCAAGCATCGTACCATCGAGGAATATAATCTCATCAATGGTGATTCTACAGCTGTATTCCGGGATTCAACCAAGGGCTGGTTTCATGGCACAAACATTGCTTTTGCTCCCGAAGGGCACACGCTGATGCTAAAATCTGAGCGTGACGGCTGGAATCATATTTATACAGTACAGCCGGATGGGTCCGATTTAACAGAGTGGAATCACGGTAAATTTCAGGTTCCCTGGGCACACTGGCTTAATAAGCATAAAATTGTTTTTGCATCAACCAAAGTAGGTCCCGGTCAGCGGCAGGTTTACACGGTTAATACCCGTAACGATCACGTAAAGAAATTGACGTCTCAAACCGGCTACAGGGAAAATTTTCACCTGGGTCGAAATAAAAAGTATCTGGTATATAAATATTCCTATTTTAATGAACCGTGGGAGCTCTACTCACTGAATTTAAAGCATCCGAAAAAAGAGACGCGACTAACCCATACTATTCCGGAGCGCTTCAAAAAAATGGATTGGCAAAAGCCGGATTACATCCGGTTTACGGCGCGTGACGGCACAACTAAAGTTTCGATGACGGTTTTGAAACCGCGCCATAAGAAACCGGGCAAAAAATATCCCGTCATGGTGTTTGTACATGGAGCGGGGACACTTCAAAATGTGTATAAAGGATGGTCAAATCATTATTATCGCGAATATATGTTCAACCAGTATTTGACGGCGCACGGTTATTACGTGATGCAGGTGGATTACCGGCAAAGCCTGGGCTATGGGCGAAAATTCAGGGAAGCTGTGACCGGCTGGCTGGGTAAGTACGAGACGCATGATATCGAGGATGGTATCAAGTATCTGGCAGCGCATTACCCGCAGGCTGACACCAGCCGTACGGGCATCTACGGTGGTAGCTACGGCGGATTTATGTCGCTCTATGCTACCAGCACAGCTCCCCAATATTTTGATGCAGCTGCGGCGTTGCGGGCAGTTACCGACTGGAAAAATTATTACTATTATAATCCCTGGTATACACGACCGCGGCTGGGGACACCCCAGGCTGATTCCGCTGCCTATGCCCGGAGTTCTCCCATCACCTATGCCGACTCATTGAAACGACCGGTATTGCTGCTACAGGGACTGCGGGATCATAATGTGGGATTCAAGGATATGGCTGAATATGTTCACCGATTAATCGAAGATAATAACAAACATTTTCAGATGATGATGTATCCAACCGAACCACATACATTTAAACATGCCGACGACTGGTATGATGAATATCGGCGTATTTTCAATTTTATGAATACTCATCTCAAATAACAACGCGTGACGGGCGTTAAAATGAGTGATACCACCATGTAAAGTGGTGGTTCTGAAAAAATATAATTTTGTTTTAGAAACATAGATTTATGATTTGGCTTCTGGCAATTCCCGCAGTATTACTTGTCGGCCTTTTAGTTGTCGACTGGCAAATTTCAGCCCCCGGTTACAAAGGGCCGAAATCCGATCATTTTAATGGGCGAAAATTTTTCAACCCGGATAAAGTGCGTGGTCGGGGACTCTTTGATCTGGCTAAATGGTCCTTTTCCAGCGACCGGGGAGAATGGTCTTACTTCCAGGAACACGAGGTCGATGTTGGGGTACCCAGGCAGCAGCCCGAATCGTCTGAGATGGTTGTTACCTTTATCAATCATACTACCTTTTTGATTCAAACAGATGGGGTGAATATACTTACCGATCCTATTTGGAGTGATCGCGCCAGCCCATATACCTGGATAGGACCCAAGCGCATGCGTCCCCCGGGGGTCCGGTTCGAAGATTTACCTGATATTGATTTGGTACTGCTCAGCCATAACCACTACGATCACCTGGACTTGCCGACGGTCTTGCGACTTAAAGCCACACATGATCCGCTCTTTATTACGCCCCTGGGGGTCGATCAATATCTGAAACAGCATCATATCACCCAAACGGTTGATCTGGACTGGTGGAAACAGCATATTTTCAACGATGAGATTGAAATAACGGGCATTCCGGCGCAGCATTTTTCCGGACGCGGCGTTTTCGATCGCGACCAGACGCTGTGGTGTGGCTATGTACTGCGGACGCCAAACTACACACTCTATTTTGCCGGTGATACGGCCTACGGCAGTTTTTTTACTGATATAGGTGAAGCGTTTGATATCGATCTTTCGATTATTCCCATTGGCGCGTATAAGCCGCGCTGGTTTATGGAGTCTATTCATGTCGGTCCAACAGAAGCCGTTCAAATTCATCAGGATGTGCGATCAAAATATAGCCTTGCTTCCCATTTCGGGACCTTTCCACTGGCCGATGAAGGAATGGATGAGCCCCCAAAGGATCTGTTGAAAGCACTTAAAAAAGCAGGGCTGTCTTCCGATGTTTTCCGGGCGTTAAATGAAGGAGAATCCTACCATTATCTTTCTAAAAAAACCAGGATGAATATTGCCCGCAATTAAGTCAAAGAGCAAATAATTTTACGATTTCTATTTTTGTCCGGTAAGATTTTCGGTAGTAAACGATGAAGCCGGGAGCCCGGCTTTGTTGAATAAGTAGGCCTGGGCCGTGTCCTTCCATCCGTAGCGTACGGCAGTGGGGTGATGCACGTCAGACGCATGGACGACCACTTTATTGCCCTGGATCGTTGCCTGAGCCGGAACAAAACGCCCATTGCTTCCTGCAATTTCGAATTCCTTTAGATTGCCATTTTTAGCTACCAGTCCGCCATCCACATGGGTAAAAGATATGACGGCCTCTGGCCCCTTAACCTTCATACTTTTGTACAACGGACCTGAATCTACCAGTCCCTGCTTGCCATAAACGTGCGCCATGGCCCACAGGGAAAGCCGCCGGCCCACCTCTTCTTTGTTGGCTGGATGAATGAGTGTGGTATCACCAATATCCATCGTAACCACCATGCCGGTATTGGGCACACGAAGAGATCTCCTTTGGGCATCGCGAAGGGCCGCGCCCTGTTTGCCATTGCTGCCATAAGGAAATGGTGCAATCTGTACATAATAAAACGGGAATTTGCCTTCTTTCCAGTGATTGCGCCAGTCTTTGATCATATCAGGAAAAAGCCTGGAATACTGCCTGGCCCGGCCTACATTCGACTCTCCCTGATACCAGATCACACCGCGTATGTGAAAAGGGATCAGCGGAGCAATCATCCCATTATAGAGTACGGTGGGCGTATTGGGATTGCTTATAAGTTGGGCATGAGGTTTTTTTGCCCCGATTTTGTATTTCCATTTGCCGGCAAGGCCGATGGTATCCGAAGTAGATGCATGTGCAGGATAGAGCTTTAGCAGTTTGGTCTTTCCATAAATGCCGCCATTTCCACCGGTATCCAGCACGCGCACGGCGATCACGTTTTCGCCTGTTTTAACAAAACGGCCCGGGACCGTATAGGAACGCTTGATAGTCCACCCTTTGGTTGATCCTACTTTATGACCATTGAACCATGTGACGTCATTATCATCAATCGGTCCAAGGCTTAGAGTTAAGGTTTTACCTTTCCATGAAGCGGGAATTTGCACCGTCTTCCGGAACCACATAATGCCATCCAGGTTTGGATACCCTGCTTTCTCCCAGTCCGTCGGCAACTGCATCTCATCCCAATTTGAGTCGTCAAAATTTCTTTTTTTATAGCTTTGCAC
>DASQZL010000002.1:0-7788 GCA_035638715.1 Balneolaceae bacterium | reverse complement strand
TTTGAGGGTGTCACGGTTTGAAATCCATTTTCCGCCATCGACTTTTTTTATAGTATAGGAACTGTCGGCCGGAAACTTGAAATCAATTGCGGAAATTTTGCTTCGATTCAGTTTCCAGACTTTTTTGTTGCGCCACTGGTTAACTGAAGTACTGAATGCCGGTCTGAGGAAGCCATTCACGGCATAGACCGTTTTATTGCCAATCGGACGCACATAATTGTTGAATTGTCTGCGGCTTACAAATTGTGGAGCACCGATGATTAATCCCGCTAATTGTTTGTTACCGTTCATCAGTAAAACTTTGGTTCCGGTACTATCCGCTTTATACCGGGTATAATTTTTGGGATTTCGGGTTGCTATAGCTTTAACATCAAGATGGGTTAGCATGCCTAAAGCTCTGCTAACACGACGATGGTCAGCTGGATACAAGGTTTTTGAACCGCCTCCCGAGACCTTCCATCCATGACTCTTTTTTTGAAGAGTAATTTTTTTATTCTTTGTCGGGCTATTGATTATCATCTTATTCACCCGGGCCGTATCGACATTCACAATGGTTCCCCGAAAAGCTTTGCTCGCCGAGGGATGCGATGCCAGTTTCACTCCAACCGTTAAAGCTACGAAGATAAACAGTATTGCTGAAAGCGTCTTTGTGGCGTTTGTCATGATTCAGAAATCATTTAAGGGCATATTCAAAAGATAGATCCTGACTTTTTATAAATATCGGCTCCACACATTTAGTGCTGTTCTTGAATTGAATGCTGGTCGTTGGTAACGATTTAAAATCCAAAGGAAAGGGTTCATTTTCTATTAATTGCTTTAATACGTTCTTTGATTTTAAATTCCTTTTTCAATCCATTCTTTCCGCCGTGATTTCTTGCGCTGATAGCGATAAACGCCATATCCTAAAACCAAGAGGAGCGGCAAAAACAGATTGAGGTACTTTAGCATGGTTTTCGTGCTGTTTTTAATATTCTTGAGTGGCCGATTGGTAATGCCTTTGGTACGCAATTGCATTAATCCGGTATTATCTGCCAGCCAGTCCACACTGTTTACGGCCAGACTAATATTGTCCGAGGGCATGCGTTGTTGCTGCCGACCAGATCCATTTACAATAAAATCACCGTCCCCAAAAACCACAATGGATGTTTTTTTGCTCTTTTTAAGCGGTACCTTAATGGAATCGCTATTCGCAAACGCAGAGGTAAAACGACCTTGTAAAGCTGCGGCTACCGGTATATGAGAACGCGTGAAATCACTCCTGTTCCATTTTTGCATCGGATTCAGATTAAAATAACCACTGGCAATTCCCGATTTGTTTGAGCTTTTTGCCAATATCATCAGATGTTGGCTGGAATCCACATGCGTAGTATCAAGGGAGGATACAAATCGAAACACCACCGTTTCCAGTCCTTTGCTAATGGGATTATTACCAAAATTTACAATCTGCGGGATATAAGGATATTGAACATTATTTGTAATTCTAAAATTACCCTGTCGCTGTTGTACCCGAATATTGCTGGCATGGGCATCGCGTACCAAATCTGCCTTAACCGGCAGGTTATAGGCAGTTAAAAGTTTATTGATGCCTGTTTTGAGAGGCCGGCCAATGCCGCGTCGCAACTGTACTTGAACCCGGTTTATAGCGAACATGACTTTGCCGCCCGACATGATATATTGATCGATGGACTTCAGCTGTGGCGTGGTAATTTTTTGTTTGGGATCAATAACCATTAATACCTTGATGTCCGCAGGTACAGCGGTGGTATCCAATCCCGAAATATTCACCACTTTATACTCCTGGTTCAGTTCATGCATGAGCTGCGGCATTGCACGTTTGCCGGGTTCCTTGTTTCCCTGCAATAAACCCACCTTGGGCTTTTTCTTTAAAGTGAGCTTTTTGATAGTACTGGCAACCGTGTACTCAAGGCCGGCGCCCGGTTGAATAACCGGGACCACCTGTTTTTTGTTATGATAATGAAATACTGCTCCCAGATAAGCCCGTTTTTGCGACATCTTATTTTTCTTGCGAACGCTAACCATAACGGGACGTACTCCGGCTTGCTGGGCTTTGTGTGCGGTTTTATTATTTTTATCCGGATTTATGAATTTGTATTCCACATTACCGCCGGAGCGAGCCCGGAATTCTTCGAGGAAATTTTTAAACTGATTTTTTACTCGTTTCAGCTGGGGCGGCAGATCGCTGGAAAAATAGGCGGTTACGGAAACAGGATCATGCAGCGATGAGGCTATATGTTTACTGGCAGAAGATAGTGTATACCGGTTGTCGGCTGTTAAATCAAAGCGCCATATCAGTCCTTTTACTAATATGTTAATGACAATCAGAATGCCTGCAATTAAAAGCAGCTGAAAGGTACCTGATCGTTTGTCCTTGAAAAATCCTTTAAACCAGTTATTCATGACCAAACTCTCCTTTTAAGTGAAGCAGTAGCAAATAAATATCCAAGTAATGCCAGTGAGCCCAGATATATAAGATCTGATAAGCCGATGACTCCCCTCGCCATTGAATGAAAATGTTGACTTAGGCTTAAATAATTGGCAATGTTAGCCAAAAAATTGGGGAGAATGGACGCCAGCATGCTAAACAGCAATTGAAAGAAAAAGGCAATAAAAAGACTTACGATAAAAGCCACGATCTGATTGCTGGTCAGACTGGAGGCAAAAATACCGATACTGGTGTAAACAGCGCTAATAAGCATTAAAGCCAGATATCCACTGAAGGTTGCTCCGATATCAAGATTACCCAGATTAGCAACAGTAACATCGTATGGTAAAGTCAATGCCAGCGAAATAAGAACTAAAAACCATGCAGCAAGCCATTTTCCGCCGATGATTTGGAAGACAGAGACAGGCTTGGTTGCCAGTAATTCCATCGTTCCCGAGCGGTCTTCTTCTGCCACCATTCGCATGGTGATAGCGGGGATAAAAAAGAATAATGTCCAAAAGGCTACCCCGAAAAAGCTGTTAAGTGAGGCCTGACCTACAAGAAAAATATCGGAACCTCCAACTAACCAGGTAAACAGTCCGCTTAATCCTAAGAAGACAATGAGCATTATGTAGGCTATCAGCGAATCAAAAAAAGCATTAACCTCGCGTTTGCAAATCGTCCACGTATGTTTCATAAGATATATAGGCGTGTATATGGGATTAAATTCTTCCGAGGAGTTTGAAAAACCACCTGTTTATGAGATTCTGAACTTGTTTCAGAATCTCATGTTGGATTCATAGCCGTTAAACATAGCTCCTGAAGGGATCCTGAAACAAGTTCAGGACTAAAGATTCAGGATGATATTTTGGGTTTTTCAATGCCCTCTCTTTTTTAAGCTACCGGTGAAAATCAATCAAATATTTCGTATCAGTTTTCGGTCAATTCACGGAAAATATCTTCAAGACTCGATTCTACAGGGGTCATTTGCAGGAGTGTCCAGTTATTTTCTACGCACAAATGAAATACCTCCTCGCGGGAGTCCAGTCTGGGTTTGGCATGAATCATCCACGCATCGTTATACTGTTCGGCGGGTTCCACCTTGGCCACAGAAGGTAGCTGCCTGAGTTCATCATCGACGGAACGATCAGCACTTACCTGCACGAGCAGCTGATTACCTCCTTTGGCCCTGCGACGTAATTCTTCGGTAGAACCGTCAGCAACCAGTCGTCCCCGGTTAATAATAATAATACGATCGCAAGTGGCTTCCACCTCCTTAAGAATGTGTGAACTCAGCATTACTGTTTTTTCCTTCCCGATTTCCTTGATCAATGACCGTATTTCTACAATCTGATTGGGATCGAGACCGGTGGTGGGTTCATCAAGTATCAGCACTTCCGGATCATGAATGAGAGCTTGAGCCAAGCCAACCCGCTGGCGATAGCCTTTTGACAGTTCATCAATTACTTTATATCGTTCCGGTGTTAAGCCACAGAGGTCGATCATCTTTCGCACCCGAGACATTATCTGCGACTTCGGCACTTCCTGTAATTCGGCTGAAAGTTTAAGGTAATCAACAATGGTCATATCAGTATACAGGGGCGTCTGTTCAGGCAGGTAACCGATGCGCCGACGCACCTCGCGCGACTGGTCATGAATAGAGTAGCCATTCAAACTCACATCACCGTCGGTAGGGCTGATGAAGCAAGTGATAACTTTCATTGTCGTGCTTTTACCGGCACCATTGGGACCGAGAAAGCCAAGAATTTCACCGGTTTGAATCTCAAACGATATGTCATCAACCGCTTTTTGAGGGCCGTATTCTTTTGTCAGATTAGAAACGGTAACACTCATCGTTGCTTCATATACAAATTGATTTCCGAAATGTGATGTAAAAAAAGACCAACGATCGTATAATCATCGCTTTATCAATAATTTTAACAGGCAAAAATTTTTTTTAGTATGAATTTATTAACTCATTTTTGTAAAAAAATTTTAAATTTTTGAAAACTGTTTATAAGGGTTTCGTGCTGTTGAATTTCTGAAAACCTGCATTTAAATGATTACATTTGAATTACATCGTTACAATTATTTTAAATGAATGAGCTGGCTTTTTCAGATAGATATATCATGACCAATAGAATAAGCGGATCGATAGAGGTAGATCATCGGGATAGGAATTTTATTTTGCATACTCCCGAGGGTCAAGAGGGTACCACTCACCCGCTGGTCTTGGTCCTTCATGGCGGCCGCAGCAGTCCGAAAATGATTGAAAAAATAAGCAAATTTCATACGTATGCCGGAAAACAGGATGATTTTATTACCGTCTATCCGGCTTCAGCTGGTAAATTCTGGAATGACGGACGGGCCGTTGCAAAGTCGGACATCAATGATGTTAAATTTATTACCAAATTAATTGGCACGCTTAAAAACAGGTATCCGGTTAAAGAGGACAGTATTTTTGCAGCCGGGATGTCGAATGGGGGCACCATGTCTGTTCGCCTGGCCTGCGAATGTAAGTATATTAGGGCCATCGCATCGGTAGCAAGCACGGCCGTCAGAAATGTAATTGATCAATGTCAGCCGCATGCAGCAAAATCTGCAATGATTATAAAGGGGACTGCTGACCCGATATCAGATTTTAACGGGGTGGAGAAGCCGAAGCGTTCTATCGTTGGATATCATTACATTGTTCAAAAATTTTTATCGCTGAATAATTGCAGTGTTCAACCGGTACGTGATACTATTCCGGACAACGGCAGAGATTACACATCAACCCGAGTTGAACGATATACCAATTGCCAAGATGGATCAGAAGTAGTGAGCGTTATTGTAAAAAACGGCGGACATACCTGGCCCGGCGGCCCCCCGGCGCATCGTTTTCGTTTTTTAGTCGGGAAAACCAGCTATGATTTTAAAGCATCCGAAATGATATGGGAATTTTTCCGGCGGCATATACCAAATTAACATGAATACCAATAAAAGATAAAATTAGAAAGTAGGAGAGGAGCAAATAAGCTGTTGTATTCCTGCCGACCATTTTAGATTTTCAGGAAAAGAAAATTTTATATTGTCGCCTATGCCCAAAGTAAAATTATACGAAGATCTTCCAAAGCTTCCCGAAAAAACGGCGGACGAAAAAGCGTATGCCCGTCAGCTCTTAGAAGTTTTATACAAGCATTACCCCAACCCGCATTGTGCACTGAATTTTCGCGATCCGTTTGAGTTGCTTTGCGCGACGATTCTCAGCGCGCAGTGCACCGATGTGCGCGTCAACAAAACCACGCCCGCGCTTTTCGAGGCTTACCCGACGCCTGAAGCAATGGCGCAAGCACCCAAGCATGAAATTGAGGAGCTCATTCGTTCCACCGGATTTTATCGAAATAAAGCCAAAGCGCTAAAAAAATCATCGCAGGCCATTGTGGAAAAGCATAATGGTGAAGTTCCCCGGAAAATGGATGATTTACTTGAATTCTATGGCGTGGCGCGAAAAACGGCCAATGTGGTGCTGGGCAATGCATTTGGCATCAACATGGGCGTGGTGGTCGATACGCATGTGCGACGGCTGTCGAATCGGTTTGGCTTAACAAAGCACAAAAAAAATACTAAAAAAATTGAGCGCGATTTGATGGCTCTGTTTCCACGAGAAGAGTGGACAAATTTATCACATTTGATGATTCATCACGGCCGAAACGCCTGTAAAGCACGCATTTCCGAACCACCGGATCATCCCATTTGTGTGAATTTTGGGAAAAATTGCGAATGCCGGGAAATGAGAAAATAATTCTTTAGCCCGAAATGCTTAAAAAACAGGCAGAATCGCGAAGTTTTTTTCCGTAACTTTTTGAAAAATTAAGAAGACGTTTCCATGAAGCAAAAAACGAATAATCTTTTCGATTCAAAAGTTGAACCTATTCCACGGCTTCGGCCGGATATTGATGTGATTCCTGTCAGTGGTAACGGGCATTCCTATTTGTATTTTCGTGATATGCGGGGGTATCTTGAGCCCCATTTTGCCCTGGATCGGAAGGTAGGGACAGTGCTGTCACTGCTGGATGGCCGGAAAAGCATTAATGATCTGAAACCGTATCTGGGGAAAGGGATTGATGGGAATCAACTGCTGGAGTTTGTCAAAATGCTGGATGAGAACCGGTTATTGCTTTCGCCTTATTTTAGAACATTTGCGCGACAAAAAGAGCAGGAATACGAGCAAGCAGACGTACATCATGCTGTGACGGCCGGGAATTCATACCCCGCCGATCCGCGCGAGCTGAAAACATTACTGGACGATGCCTTCATGCAGCATAGCCTATCATATCGGGGTATTTCAACAGATTCCATCCACGCTCTTTATGCTCCGCATATCGACCCGCGGGTGGGGATGGAAACCTATGTACAGTCCTTTCAAATGTTGAAAGATATTCAACCTACCCGTGTGGTGATTTTAGCCACCTCACATTATTCCGGGCTGTACGGTGATTTTTATCAGGGACAGCCATTTGTGGTGAGCTCTAAGAATTTCGAAATGCCATTGGCCACCATCCCAGCTGATCACGAAGCAATTGCTCGATTATTAGATGAGCCGGGCGATTCCGGATTGAGTGCGAATGATCGTGCCCACCGCATTGAACACAGTATCGAATTACACCTGCTTTTTTTAAGTTACCTCTGGCAGCACGATTTTTCGATTGTCCCCATTGTGATTGGTGGCTTCGGGGAACTTTTACATTCCAATGGGGATCGACTGCAAAAACAAATCGGTAATTTTTCACGACTTTTGCGAAATCAGTTTGGCGGGGATGACGACACCTTTTTTCTCATCAGTGGTGATCTGGCCCATGTAGGAAAAAAATTTGGCGATGAGCGCCCGGCAGCGACAATGCGGGAAGAGGTGCGGCAGTTTGATGAACAGTTTTTGTCGGCCGGGGAGAAGGGTTCAACCGAGATGATGATGGATCTTATGAGAGAAGAGTGCGATCCCTATCGCATTTGTGGCTATCCCCCGCTTTATACTTTTTTGCATGCTTTTCCCGAATTGGAGGGACAGCGAATCAGTTACGACCGCTGGGATCAAACGGAGCGTGAAAGCGCAGTGACGTTTGGCTCTATTCTTTATCAATGAAAAATTATAAATGGTCAATTAGAAATTGGTCTTCCAGCTCAAGGTTTGTAATTCTAATAAGTCCATTTTAATTTCAATAAGTGGGCTTTGCCATACTAAAGATTTGGTCATTCCGAGGATTCCGACAGCCGTCGGGAGACGAGGAATCTCAAATGTGGTCCCTGATAATCCCTTTTCAACGATGACATACGGTATTATCGCTTGAGATCCCTCTCCGCCAGCC
>DASQZL010000001.1:0-3207 GCA_035638715.1 Balneolaceae bacterium | reverse complement strand
TTGATTGTTCCGCGAGGCAGTATCACGATTGATGGCATCAGCCTGACGGTGGCCAGCCAGGAAAATACCACATTCACCGTGGCCATCATTCCATATACTTTCAATCACACTACTATGAAGGACCGTGAAGTGGGCGACCGCGTGAACCTGGAGTTTGATGTACTGGGGAAATATGTGGTCCGCTACCTACAGAATCATGCTTAAAAGCCGCCACCACCACCGCCATAGCCGCCATAACTGCCCCCTCCCGGAGTGGCACCGGTGGGACTGGAGCTGCGCGAGAGATTCTTAAGCAGTGGCAACTTTTGGAAAATACTTTGCAATTCGCCGCTGTTGACGCTGAGTCTGAAAAAATAATATTGAAAATTGCCAAATGGATTCATTTGAAAGGAAAGTGTCCATTCATGCAACTTGCGGGTCAAACTGAAATTGGAGGGAGTTAGTTTATGTCGGATAAAGTCGAAGCCGAGACTTGTGCTAAAACGCCACTTGGGAGTGAGATGAAATTGAATATTACTGGCGTTAATCGTAGCCGATTTACGGTTTTTCCCGTTGGGATTTAATGACCAGCTGTATCGAAAGTTAAGTGAAACCGACCATGGTGAATTGATTTTTTGGACCGGGTGGCTATTGAATCGGCGATCCATCTCTCCAAATACCGTTTGATCGAGATAGGGCTGATAGTGCACCGGAAATGGCGGAGTTTTGTTTACCTGCACACCGCCGCCACGTCCGCCGCTGAACGATGTGCTGGCATTGAGACTAAAATTAGTGAGCTGAAAAGGCTTGCCTGTATGCGTAAGCAGCAGCTTGTTAATACGTTCACCCAGCGAATTTCGCTCGTAAAAATTAAAGTTGGCTGAGGCACGCAGGCTTATTCCGCTAAATACACTGGATGTAAGTGAAGCGGATAAATCAGAAAGCCTGAGGCTGTCTGCAGCAAAATTGTAGCTGGTGTTTAGATTGAACTGGTCAATCAACCGTAAAGTTTTCGTTTTCTTTTCACCTGTAGTATCCCTTTTTAACCGTTTAGCTTCAAGGGAATTATCGATACTAAAACTTATAGATTTCGATCCTCCCCTGTTGGGACCAGAAAATACTTCATCCTGAAATATTGAATATCGCCGTGTTCGGCCGGTTGTATCGGTTTGTACCGTTCGGTAGTAACCAAAAAATTTGCTACTGAAATCGGGACTATAGCTCAACGAAATGGAGGGACGCATGGTGTGACGAAATGCAATCAGATTACCGATATGCATGTGCGAAATACCATATATAGTTGTTGAAAAGTTGAGGTTGGTTGAAAAATCACGTGCCGAGGCAAATCCCCGTACACGCTGCTGTTCGACCCTGTTTGAGTCTGGATTGAACGATTTACGAATTGTTGATGGAAAATAATATCCGTGATAATTCGCGCCGGCGCTTACATTTAAATGTTGACTTCCCAGCAAATTGCTTGCAGAAATGCTGGCCTGCTGCCGAAATCCAAATTGATATCCTTTATTATTGCCCGTGGCTTTACGGTATTTACTGGGATGCAAGAGGGCCTGAAACCAGGTAATGTTGGTTGAATCATTTCTGATTGGATTAAACGTAAAGTTCGACTGAAATGCATTCTGATACTTCAATGAAAGGTTTTGATACCATTTAGACGACTGCCCTCTATTATTTTTGCTTCTGAACGGTGATATCTGGCGTAAATTAAAATTGAAAGAGGGTCCCTCAATTTGGGTGGTGTTGGTTTGAAAATTTATATTTTGCTGCATCGAAGCATCAAAAGTGTATAAATTTTCCGGCTGCTGGTAGCTATAATTAATGTGTGAGCCCGTGCTGGTTTGAGCTCGTTGATTTATATTATATGAATTTCGTTTAAAATAATTTTTCGTTCGCAGGTTGATATCGGCAGACAAATGCGAATAGGGTGAAAATTTTTGACTATGCTGTATCTGCAGGTTTTTTTGAATGCTTTGTCGATTGCCGGGATCTGTTGGCTCGAGTCCCTGTTCTCTCGAATATCCAATTTTAACGCTTCCGTTGTATGAATTTCGTTTGCGGTATGAGCTTTGAGCGTTGAGATAAAATGTTCCCGAGGTATAAACATCAACGGAGGCTTGTCCTACAACGTAATTACTGAAATGCTCAAACCATCCCAGGTTCTGTATGCCAAGACCACGGGTTGCCTTTTGCTGAGATGCATAGGTTGGCGTAAGCAATCCCGACTTGCGATGAGCTATTTTACCGGGTACATAGCCAAAGGGGAAAACAAGCGGATAGGGAATATCCAGCAGATAAAGCATGGCATGCTGAAAAAATATCTGTTGCTTCCCATTTCTCTTGACGATTTTCATTCGTTGCGCTTTGATGTAATAATGGGGATGGGGAAGCGTACAGGTTGAATATTTGGCATTTTTAAGGTAAATAACATGGGTAGAAGTATTTTTCACTACAGTCCCGATCACCTGCCCCTGGTGAATATTAACTCGTGCCTGAACAAAGCGTCCTTTCTTGCTGCTATAATTAAAAGTGATTTTTTTGCTTCGAACGGGAGGCTTGCCCTGACGCGAAAGAACGGGCTCAGAGAGCGTGTCTTTTGGAGTTTGAGTGCTGGCTTTCACAATATTTTTATCCAGATTGAGCGTGACTTTACCCGCCTTTAGTTTCCCTGCTTTAGCGTTAACGCTTGCCGAACCAAAGAGATTTGCGGTGCGATTACCGCGGAAATCGAATACCAGGGAATCGGCGGATTGAAATTGAATTTCTCCTTTTTTAAGTGAACCGGATTGAGGAGCGCCTCCACCAGGCCTTCCGGGAGGCCCCCCGGGATTGCCCTGTGTGGCCCTGATAGAGTCTTGTTTTCGTTGCATTTCCATTTGGCGTGATTTGGGAGGAGCCTTTGTAGTGTCATTTACCTGGGCCAGTGCCTGGCTGCAAAACAGAAGAACGAATACAGATACAAATATACACTCCTGTATTATTAATTTATCCAGACGTATAGGGAACACCTTCATGGTTGATTTTTAAAAACAATCGGAGAAGATTGAGCGCAACGTGTAACCGGGTCAAGAGTTACAGTCAGGATATTAATATAAATTTTTTTTTATAAATAATGCAGAATAGAAAGGCAGGTTAATACTAATGCTTAACTTTGATTTTATAAATTGTTTCGCCCTTTTTTTTCATCCCATATTTTTCCCGTGCGAGACGCTT